>CAJOHI010000062.1 GCA_905234365.1 uncultured Selenomonadaceae bacterium
CCTGGCTGCGGTTCCTGTGCAGGACTTTTCACGGCAAATACTATGAATTGTCTGGCTGAAGCACTTGGAATGGCTCTGCCTGGCAATGGTACAATTCCGGCAGCTTATAACGGTGATCGTTTCATTCTTGCCAAACTTGCCGGTAAAGTCATCATGGAAATGCTCAAAAAGGATATCAAACCGCGTGACATTATGACGCTACAGGCATTTGAAAATGCAATCACTGTTGATATGGCTATCGGTGGATCATCAAATACAGTGCTGCACTTGACGGCTATTGCTCACGAATGTGGAATTAAAATTCCTGCAACGCTCTTTGATGAAATCAGCCGCCGCACTCCGTACATTACAAAACTTTCACCGGCAGGAAAACATCATATGCAAGATTTAGATGAAGCCGGCGGAATTTCTGCTGTTATGCACGAACTCTCAAAGAAAAATTTATTGCATATCGATGCATTGACAGTTACCGGTACCGTTGCAGACAAAATCGAAAGTATTGAGATTCAGAGACCTGATGTTATTCACAGTATTGATAATCCATATCGTGCAACCGGCGGCATTGCAATTTTACAAGGTAATCTTTGTCCTGATTATGCTGTTGTCAAGGCGTCCGCAGTAGCTGAAGATATGCTCGTTTACAAAGGCAAAGCTAAATGTTATAACAGCGAAGAAACTGCAATTAATGCGATTATGGCAGGCGAAATCCATGACGGCGATGTCGTTGTAATTCGCTATGAAGGACCAAAAGGCGGTCCTGGTATGCAGGAAATGTTAAACCCAACCGCAGCAATCACCGGAGCTGGTCTTAAAGTCGGATTAATCACTGACGGCAGATTCAGCGGAGCAAGTCAAGGTGCTTGTATTGGTCACATTTCACCGGAAGCAATGGAAGGCGGTCCAATCGCATTAATCGAAGACGGCGATATTATTTCGATCGACATTCCAAATCGCAAACTTGAACTTGAAGTCAGCGAAGAAGAACTTGCCAAGCGTAAAGCAAATTGGAAAAAGCCTGAACCGAAAATTAAGACAGGTTATCTTTCACGCTATGCCAAATTGACAACTTCTGCGTCAACTGGTGCTATTCTAAAGTCATAAAGGAAGAAAAGATGATTATGAATTTTAATGTAACTACTCCTGATGGCAGGAAAGTCCCTTTTACTTGTAATGATGTGATTTTTGATTATACAAGTTACAGAAAAATTTTTTCCGAACAGGACTGTCTAAGCTTAATTGATTCAATAAAAACCAAAAGTGGTAAGAAAGTGGCTATAGTTTTTGGAAATTGTCAAACCATGAACATAAATGATTTTCTTCTTAATAATGTTCAATTTACAAATGAATATTTTATTGTAAAAATTCCTGCTATCTGCAATTATATCGAAGAAGGCTTTAGTTTCGTGAAAGATGAAATAATTAGGGGGGGGGGGTATTCAGCCTTTGTGATTTGTTCATTAGTCAACATATTAGTAAAAGTAACAAATTCAGTGAATTTCTTTCCACACAACGTCTGATACAATTTCTGCCTGAAAGTGCTAAAATAATTTGGATTCCAAATGTATATTTTCAAGGTTATTTTCCACAATACAAGAGAAATGAACATAATGTAGATACTGATAAACATCAATCCGGAAGATTTCCATATGGCGATAAATTCATAGATAATTACATGACCACATCAAAGCAACCAAACATCGAAAAAATTATAAGTCAAATTAGTAATGACAATTTCCTGTCAGAAAAAAAGCTAAAAGAAGGTATTGATAATTCGTTAAATGAGTTAGAAAAGCGAGAATGGAATTGTGATGTAAAAATGTTAGAAGTCATAGAGAAAAATTATCGGAATATACAGCTATTCTTTGCTCCTGAACATCCAATACCTATGGTGATATTAGAATTAACGCGAAGGGTTTTAGATTTAATAGGTATGCATTCTACATTTTTCATTAATATGCCTATCTTGGCGAATGGTGGTATCTCATTAAAAGGTCAAGATATACCAATTTATCCCTGCATTATAAAATATTTAAATTTTAAAGAATATGAGAAAAAATATTTTGCAAATACCTGTCTTTGGAAATTTAATGCAGAATTTGATAAATTTATTTTTGAATACATAAGTTGGTGTTGGAAAGAAAAATTGCAGTAAACAAAAATATGTCTTATTTTTGAAAATAATTTAAATTGGAGAATGATTTAACATATGGATTGGAGAATTAATTTCTCAGACAAATTAAAAGAATTTCTAAAACCGAATCAATTTATTTTTGATGCGCCAATGAGCGAACATACAACTTTTAAAATTGGCGGTGCGGCTGACGTTCTGATTTTTCCTGCGTCGATTGAGGAAGTTGTAAAAGTGCTTAAATTAATTGATGAATTAAAAATTCCGCTGACAATTTTAGGCAACGGTTCCAATGTTTTGGTAAGGGATAAAGGCATTCGCGGCGCAGTTGTTAAATTCAACGGCGAATTTTCAAATATTCAACGCGATAACACAAAATTAATCGTTGGTGCAGGTGCTAAACTCAAAGATGTTGCTAATTTTGCTGCTGATAGCGGTTTAACCGGAATGGAATTTGCAGTTGGAATACCTGGCAGCATTGGCGGTGCAGTTTTTATGAATGCCGGAGCTTATGGCGGTGAGATGAAAAATATCATCGCAAGAGTTCGTGCTGTTTCAAGGGACGGCGAAATAAAAAGTTTTGATGTCGACAATTTGGAACTTGGTTATCGTCACAGTGTCTTTCAAACAAACGGATATGCAATTTGTGAAATTGAATTGCAGCTTTCAAACGGCAATATTGAAGACATTCGACGTGATATGCAAGACTTCACTCAACGCCGCGAAAGTAAACAGCCGTTAGAATATCCGTCGGCTGGCAGCACTTTCAAACGTCCTGAAGGTTATTTCGCCGGAACTCTCATAGATAAAACCGGATTGAAAGGTTTAAGAGTCGGTGGTGCTATGGTATCAACTAAACATGCAGGTTTTGTTGTCAATGCCGGTCATGCTACTGCTGCGGACGTTTTAAATCTCATTGATGAAGTTAAGCGCAGAGTTTATGAAGTTCACGGAGTTATGTTAAATCCTGAAGTCCGAATCATTGGCGAACAATAAAATTTTTAACTTATCATAATGGAAGGAAAGATTTGATGGACGATTCTGCATATAATGAACCTTATGAAGATAATAATATTGAATCAAATGCCGTACAAAGAATTTTTCAAGGTTTAAATCCAAAACAAGTTGAAGCTGTTGAATGTCTTGAAGGTCCGCTTTTAATTATGGCAGGTGCAGGCAGCGGAAAGACACGCGTTTTAACTTGTCGAATTGCAAATTTATTGGCTCATGGCGTTGCACCTCGGAATATTTTGGCAATAACTTTTACTAACAAGGCAGCAAATGAAATGAAATTCCGTGCGGAAAATATGATTGGACAAGCGGCAAAATCTGTTTGGTTAAGTACCTTTCATTCATTTTGCGCCAGGATACTCCGTATGGAAATTGAATCTCTGCCTGGCTACAACAGCAATTTTGTGATATACAGTATGGGCGATAGCAAGGCGGTTATTCGCGATTGTATTCGTGAAATCGGTCTTGATGAAAAAAAGTTTTTGGATAGTCAAGTACAGTCCAGAATTTCATCTGCAAAAAATCAGTTGATGACTTCAAAGGATTATAAAGAGGCAGTCTTATTTTCCGATACGAAGTCTGATTATGCCTGGCAGGTTGGCAACGTCTATGAACTTTATGAAAAGCGTCTTTTTGAGTTAAACGCAATGGATTTTGATGATTTGTTAATGCTTGCGGTCAAGTTGTTTTCGACAAATGAAGAAGTTTTGGAAAAGTATCAGGAAAAATTTCAATATATACTTGTCGATGAATATCAAGATACTAATGTGGCACAGTATAAACTCATGAAACTGCTTGCAGCGAGATATCAAAATGTTTGCGTTGTCGGTGATGCTGACCAATCTATATATGGCTGGCGCGGCGCTGATATGAGAAATATTTTGAGCTTTGAAATGGATTATCCTAAAGCAAAAGTAATTAAACTTGAGCAAAATTACCGCTCAACAAAAATAATTCTCGACGCAGCAAATGCTGTCATTGAAAATAATATCAATCGTAAACCGAAAGAACTTTGGACGGAAAATTCCGAAGGTGAAAAAATTACTGTATTTGAAGCATTGACCGGATACTATGAAGCTCTAAAAATTACTGACGAAATTAAAAGACTTACTCAAGATGAATTTTCTTACAATGACATTGCGTTACTCTACCGAATCAATTCGCAGTCACGTATACTAGAGGAAGCTTTCATGCGTGCTGGTATACCTTATATAATCGTCGGTGGTCTCAAATTTTATGATCGTTTGGAAATTAAAAATATCCTTGCATATCTCAGATTGATTTTTAATCCAAAAGACGATATGAGTTTCAAACGCATAATCAATGTACCTAAACGCGGAATTGGAACGACTACTATTACAAAATTACAAAATTTTGCAGAAAGTCACGAAGTATCACTTTTTGAAGTGGTTTCAAATGTCTGGTTACTCAATCAAGTTGATTTATCACAGAAATTGAAACAAAATGTTAGGAAATTTGCCGAATTTATTTTAGATTGTATGCAAGCTCAAAAGAGATTCTCTATTAACGAATTGATACAATATATTCTTGACAAGTCTGGTTACATCATTGAATTAAAAACTGATATGCGACCGGAAGACGAAACACGAATCGAAAATCTCGAAGAATTTACCAATGTTGCGAGGGAATTTGTAAATAAAAATGCAGCTGATGCAACACTTGAAGGATTTTTAAATCACATTTCGTTAATTTCTGATCTTGATGTAGTCGAAGACAGTAATAATCGCGTTTCTCTTATGACAGTTCATTCCGCTAAAGGTCTTGAATTTCCTGTAGTCTTTATAACAGGTCTCGAAGAAGGCTTATTTCCTCATGCTCGTTCACTTAGCGACGAAAATCAGTTGGAAGAAGAACGCCGCGCCTGTTATGTTGCAATTACCAGAGCAAAAAAGAAATTGTATTTGACTTTTGCCGAGAGTCGCAGTAATTTTGACGGAAATAAAATCAGTTATCAATCAAGATTTTTGGAAGAAATTCCAGTTAATTTTCTTGAAATTTATAAGCAGCGTACAGTAACAACAAGTACAATTCCAAAATTTGTTCCATTAACGCCTAAATCTACAAGTAAGACAAAAAAAGGAATAAAGCTTGATATTAATTTAAGAGCGATGGCAAATGTTATAAGTCAGAGCAAAAATAAAGAAAAAAAATCGCAGATTGATATAAATCTTCGCAGAAATTGGCAGCCAGGTGACAGAATCGGGCATAAAAAATGGGGCGAAGGCATAATTCTTGAAGTTAATGGCTATGGAACCGAGAAAGAAATTAAAGTTAAGTTTTTGGAAAAAGGTACAGGCATAAAGACTTTACAATTACAATATGCGCCAATCGTAAAAGTCAAAGAATGATTTAACATTCAACATCTTATAATTAAGGAGACGAATTTCAATGGAACACACAGCATGGTCAATGCTGCCGCCAATTATTACAATCATTTTGGCACTATTGACCAAAGAAGTTTATATGTCGCTGATAATTGGAATTTTTTCCGGTGCCATTCTTTTTAACGGCGGCAATTTACTTGAATCAATTTTAACCATGTTTTCGGTTATGTCCGACAAAGTTGGTGGCAATGTCAACATCTTGGTATTTTTGACAATTTTGGGCATTCTTGTTGCCGCTATCACTAAATCGGGTGCAACTAAAGCCTATGGCGAATGGGCGGCACGTGTTATCAACGGAAAACGCAGTGCTATGGGTCTTACAGCACTCTTAGGCATTGTTATTTTCATTGACGATTATTTCAACTGCTTAACCGTTGGAACTGTTATGCGTCCAGTTACTGACAAATTTAAAATCGCTCGTGCTAAACTTGCCTATATCATCGACGCGACTGCAGCACCAATTTGTATTATTGCGCCTGTTTCAAGTTGGGCGGCGGCTGTCGGTTCTTCTTTACCGGAAGGTTCAACCGTTGACGGATTTACAATTTTTTTGCAAACGATTCCATTTAACCTTTATGCTTGGCTGACTATGGCTTTTATGATATTTATTATAATCAGCGGCCGTGATTTTGCTTCAATGGGTGCCGTCGTTCGCAAGAATAAGGAGCATTTTTATATACCGCCTGAATATCGTGACGTCGTTAAGGAAGAAACTAAAGTCAGCGGAAATGGCAAAATTATTGACTTGGTTTTGCCGCTTTTCGTTTTAATTGGCTGCTGTATTTATGGAATGCTTTACACCGGCGGCATTCACAACGAAGGTGTTTCGATTGCTGATGCCTTTGCTGACTGCGATTCCTCACAAGCGCTGGTATTTGGCTCATTTATTGCCTTCGTTTTCACCGGTCTTTTATATTTGCCGCGCAAAGTTGTTACCTTTGATGAGTTTTGCCAATGTTTCACACAAGGTTTTAAGGCAATGGTTCCTGCAATTTTCATTCTCTGCCTTGCCTGGACTCTTTCCGGCATTTGTTCTGATAAATATCTCGATTTAGGCGGTTATGTTGGTGCCATTGTAAATGAACATTCGTCAGTGATGATGTTCCTGCCGCTGATTTTCTTCCTCGTCTCAATAGGTCTTGCTTTTGCCACCGGAACAAGTTGGGGAACTTTTGGAATTTTAATTCCTATTGCAATGGCGATTCTTGACGCAACTAATACTGAAGTTTATCCGATGTTAGTTCTCTGCGTTGCGGCGATTCTTTCAGGTGCAGTTGGCGGCGATCATGCTTCGCCAATTTCGGATACTACTATACTTGCTTCCGCCGGCGCACAATGCAATCATCTTGACCACGTTGGAACACAAGTTCCTTATGTTATCGTTGTTTCTACCTGCTGCGTTGTCGGTTATATAGTTGACGGTTTGACTCAAAACGGCTGGCTTGGTCTTTTGGCAGGTTTTGCAGCACTTTTAGTTGCTATGTTCATTATTAAATCAAAAGTTGATGTTGTTGATAATTAACTTTTAGAATCTGAAAATTAAAAAATGGTTGCAAAATAAAAGATTTTATGATAAAGTATTGTTCATGCGGAGGAGTGTCCGAGCGGTTGAAGGTGCTTGACTCGAAATCAAGTGTGGCTCATAACCACCGTGGGTTCGAATCCCACTTCCTCCGCCATTTTTATTTGAATTTAATTATTAATAAATAAAAAAACCGTAGAGTTTTACGCCTCTGCGGCTTTTTGTTTTATAAACGAAAAGAACTTAAACGGTCAATACAAATTCCTCAACAAGTTTTACACCATGTTTAATGCAATCATCACATGAACAAAGCACTTTGTGTTCAGGATTATTGCCCTTAATCACCTTACAAGTTAAATCGCCGACTCTATTTTTAAAATTCTTGACTAACTTGCTTGAAATTTTCATAGTTGCAGCTTTTGAATCCGGTGAATCAAGATTTGCAGAACTGTTTTTTAGACCGGCAATCATAATTGCTGCCGAGAGTGCGCCGCAAATTCCTTCACCTGTTCCGCCGCCTGCGCCAAATCCTTCATTTGCCTTAAACAAAGTTTTTTTGTCAACACCAACTTCATCGGCAAAGACACAGGCAACAGATTGAGCACAGTTATAATTTTTTGAATGAAACTGAGATGCCAATTCCATTTTTGTCATAAATTTACGCCTCCTATATTTTAGTGTTCAGAGGTTGAAAGGCTTAAACCGCTGATTTTAACGATTAATATTTTCAATCAAAAATCTCGATCTCGCTGAAGAAGATAGCAATTTCACGTTTGGCATTTTCAGGACTGTCTGAAGCATGAACAGCATTTTTCGTGACACTTTCTGCATAGAGTTTTCTGATTGTGCCTTCATCAGCTTTTTCCGGATTAGTTGCGCCGTTGACTTCTCTAACTCTTGCGATGGCATTTTCGCCGCTGAGTACCATTGCAACAAGTGGTGCTGCAGTCATAAATTCAACTAAATCATTGTAAAAAGGCTTTCCTATGTGCTCGGCGTAATGCTTGGCGGCAATTTCCTTTGTCATTTGCATTAATTTCATTGCGTTGATTTTAAATCCGGCGTCCTCATAATGTTTGATAATGTCGCCAATGTGTTTGTTTGCAATCGCATCTGGTTTAATCAATACCAAAGTTCTTTCCATAATTTTCTACCTCTTTTGTTTAAAAATTAATTATTTATGTTTAACTTACAGAAAACTTTTGCCTTCCGATTCGTCAAAACCTCTGTGACCATGAATTTCACAGGCATTTAATGAGTTTTCAAGTTCCTTAAATTCATCATCTGTCAACTCAACATTGCAGGCACCAAGATTTTCAAGTATTCTGCCTTGATTCTTAGAACCGGGTATTGGTACAACATTTGAATATTTATGCAACAGCCAAGCAAGAGAGATTTGAGCATTAGTTGCATTTTTAGAATTTGCAAAACGACCTATAATGTCAAGAATTAGCTGATTAGCTGCTATATTTTCTTTCTTCAACTGAGGAACAAAATTACGAACATCGTCAACTTTTTCAAATTTTGTATTGACAGTTACTTTGCCACTCAAAAAGCCGCTTGCGATTGGTGAAAATGCCACTAATCCGATATTATATCTGGAATAACTTCAGCTTCGATGTCGCGTTCAATCAATTTCAGGATTAATGCGATGAAGATAATACAAGTCAACATAATCTGTTTGTAATCTTTTCAGTATTTTCAGGCAAAAGATTTGGTCCATAAGCTTCAGCCATATCAAAGAAGTTACAGCCAAAATTATATGCTTTACGAATTGCCTCGATACTGTATTCCTCAGTTGGAATTTGACCATAGCCATGACTAAACCCCATGCAGCCAATTCCAATTTCGCTGACGGTTAAATCTTTCAATTCGAGTCTTCATGTTTTGATAAATGCCTTCATTAAACATTATTACAAGTTTCTAAATTCGGCATCATAATTTTTAGCACAGTCAAAATAGTGCATTGCCGATTCTCTCAACGCCTCCAATTCATCATCACGAATGGCACGAATTATTTTTGCCGGATTGCCATAGACAAGGCAATTATGAGGAATTTTTTTATGCTGCGTCAAAAGTGTTCCTGCACCTATTATGCAGTTGTCGCCAATCTCAGAATAGCCCAAAATTATTGAACCCATACCAATTAAACAATTATTGCCAATGCTACGGCAATGAATTATACAATTATGTCCAACAGTTACATAGTTGCCAATCTCCGTTGGAACATCGCCCATAACGTGAATCGTCGAATTGTCTTGAATATTTGTAAATGCTCCAATGCTAATTGGCTGAAAATCGCCGCGAACTGTCGAGCCAAACCAAATACTGGAACCGGTGCCAATCGTTACATCACCAACAACAGACGCAGTAGGCGCAATAAAAACACCGTTGGCAATTTTCGGACTCATACCTTTATACGGTAATACAATACCATTCATAAAAAATCTCTCCTGTCGATAATTTTTTATTTTGATAATATCTCAGTATTTATTAAACTCATAAGTGCAATATCTCGATATGTCCCATCAATACAAACATCATCTCGCAATAAACCTTCGTGATTAAATCCGGCTTTCTCATAACTACGAATTGCTCTTAAATTATTTGTAAAAACTCTCAAAAAAATTTTGTGCAATTTAAGTGTTTCAAAGCCATACTGGCACATTAATTTACAAGCTATAGTTCCATAACCACATCCAACAGCTTTATCAACGCCAATAAATATTCCATATTCTGCTTTATGATGTTCATAATCAATATCACTAAAATAAACAGAACCTATATCCTCCATTACCCCCCCTCTATTGAGGTTGACAATAATGAATTGAACGGCTTTACCTGTGCTTATCATAGACTTAATCCAATTCAAATGGATAGATTCTGTGAGTGTTTTTTGCCAAATAAAATTATTACGTACTCTCGGATTATTACGCCATGTTACTATATTATTTGTATCGTCTTCTAACATAGGTCTCAATGCAATCTCATTATCTTTACTTTTAATTATGTACATTTAAAAACCTCCCCAATTAATATTTAAATAGGTGCGAATGCGTTCAGCACGTATCCACTGCCCAATTTGTTTTCCACAAAAATTTTCAGGACAATTTTTTCCGTCGACTTTCAAAAGTTCAAAATAAATCTTTTCCGCATTTTTAAGATAGCCAGGCAAACCATTATGGTCAGCATAAATTATATCATTGAAATCGTCAAATGTCAGCTTCGTTAAAGGTATTTTCATAATCAAATCGACAATTTTGCCGGGCTTTTTATAGAGTGGCGCATGCATATGCTGTTTAATTATGAATTTTGCCGCTTTAAGCCAATCTCGCGGCAGTGTCATTCTTTGATTCATTTTATCAAGGACAATTAAACCTCTGACATCGTGCTCATAGTGATGAGGTAACATGTCTAAAGGTGTTGTACCTTTACCGATATCATGAACCAACGCGGCGAATCTGACGAGCGGTTTAGTATTTACTTTTGCCACGTTGTCAAGTATATTCATTGTATGTTCAAAGGCATCGCCTTCCGGGTGAAATTCCTTCGGCTGAATTTTGCCAATGAGTTGATGAAATTCAGGAAAAATTATTTCAAGAAGTTTAGCGCGTTCCAAATTTCTGAAAAATATGGAAGGCTTATCCGTTTGTAATGCAAGATTTAATTCGTTAAAAATTCGTTCACCTGGTTCTAATCTGAGTTCTTCGCCGCATTTATTCATCGCAATTATGGTATCGTCAGTAATTTCAAAGTTAAATTGCGCCGATTGTCTCGCTGCTCTTAACGCTCTGACTGGATCTTCAACGAAATGACTTGAAACGGCACGGATTTTTTTATTTGCAATATCTTCAACGCCATTGTAAGGATCAATAATTTTGCCGGTTGAAAGTTCAATCGCAATCGCATTAATTGTCGTATCGCGCCGATATAAATCGTCCTCAATCGTGACATTTGGCTCAAAAATCGTCTCAAATCCTCTATAACCGCTGCTAATTTTTTTTTCACGTCGCGCAAATGAAACTTCGCACATTTTGCCGTCAATCTCAATTCTATAAACCGGAAACGAATTTCCGGACTTGAAAGCCTTAAACATAGTTCTAAAGTCACTTTCATTAATTCCGGTTACGCAATAATCTTTGTCGTGCGCTTCAACGCCTCTAAATTTATCTCTGACGGCACCGCCAACTAAATAAGCCTTGCCGCCTATTAAATTAATCTTATGTACAAAATCTTTCTCTGTCATAACTTTCACTGCAAAAATTTTAAATTATTAATATAAATTCTTAATTAAAATAAATTTTCCTGCCGTCTTTGACAGCAATTCAGATTTATCATAAAATTAATACAATGAGGTGAGCAAAATGGCAAACAAAAAATTGACGCAGGACTTTACAAAAGGCAACGTTTCGCGACAGTTGATAGATTTTGCCTTGCCACTTTATGCGTCAAATATTTTACAAATCGTTTACAATCTCGTCGATATGATAATTGTCGGTCAAAGTCTTGGTAAAATTGGACTTTGTGATGTAGCAAATTTTTTAACTTTCGTGTCAATGGGATTTAGTGGAGCCGGTCAAGTTATAATTGCTCAACTTCTCGGCGCCAAACAACGTGAACAATTAGGACGATTCATCGGTAATATGATTACTTTTCTGCTAATTTGCAGCATTGCTTTCAGTTCGATATGCTTAATTTTGCGTGAACCAATTCTCAAAATTATGAATACGCCGCCAGAATCATTTGAAGAAGCGCTTGCTTATGCAACCGTGACAATCAGCGGTTTAATTTTTATCTACGGTTACAACACAATGAGTGCCATTTTGCGCGGACTCGGTGACTCGAAGCATCCATTTATATTTATTAGCATTTCGGCAACACTCAATATAATTTTAGATGTGCTTCTTGTCATTGTGTTGAATTTCGGAGCAAGTGGCGCAGCTTTAGCAACAGTTATAGCGCAAGCCGTGAGTTTTTCAACTTGTGCAATTTTTATTTATCTTCGACGTGAGCAGCTTGGATTTAATTTAACTATCAAGGATTTTTTGACAGCGGACAGAGAATTATTAGGACGATTGTTAAAATTAGGTCTGCCAATGGCGATTAAATCTGCCTCAATACATATGAGCAAATTGTTTGTAAATTCCTGGATTAATTCTTATGGCGTCGCGGTCTCAGCTTTTGCAGGAATTGCCAATAAAATTAACAGTGTTGCAAATTTAATGAGTAATTCGCTCAATACTGCCGGCGCTTCAATGGTTGGTCAAAATATTGGCGCTGAACAATATGACAGAGTTACGAAGATCATCAAGGTGATTTTTAAAATTTCAATGTCGATTGCTGCTATACTTTCTGTTGTAATGTTGACTTTTCCCGAAAAAATTTACAGCGCCTTTACTGAAGACGCTGCAGTTTTACAAGTCGGCATGGAATATTTGCCAATCGCCGTGTTAATTTTCTTCGGAAGTGCCTGTCGTTCTCCGGCAAATGCACTTATCAACGGTTGCGGCAACTATTTGGCGAATTTTATGACAGCACTGTTTGACGGAATAATTTTACGTATAGGTTTTTCCGTCTTATTTGGCATTTATCTTGAGATGAATTATTTAGGTTTTTGGCTTGGTGATGCTTTAGCAGGCTTTACACCGCTTGTTATTGGAATAATTCTTTACATTTCCGGCCGCTGGAAGACAAAACTTTAATTTGGTGCATAGTTGACAAATATCTGCATAAATAGTATCATTAAAACAAATAATCAATTAATGGATAGTTATGGAGTGATTAGATGGACAGTCATTGCTTTATGGTTGAAAAACCTTGTCCGGTTTGCATGAAATCAACTCGTGTTATCAAAACACGTTCGCGTCTTATCGTTCAAAAGACTGATGAAGATTTCTGCGTTCACTACAAGGATTTCAATCCTTATTATTACAAAATTTGGATTTGTGAGCATTGCGGTTTTGCGGCTGATGAAAAGACATTTTTAACTAAGCTGCCTGAACGTACTCGCAAGACAATTTGGGACTTTTTGGCACAGAAAAAGCTTGACATTGAATTTACTGAGGAACGCTCTTTGCCTGACGCTATCGCCTCGTTCCAGCTTGCAATCAGTTATCTTGATCTTATTCATGCTCCAATGTCAAAGAAGGCTTCAACTCATTTACAGCTTGCTTGGATTTATCGCGAATCCGGCGATAAGGAACTTGAGGAAGAAAACATGCGTAAAGCCGCCGAATATTATGATCAGTCAATTACACAGGAACGTTATCCAGTCGGTAATTTGACTGACAATGCTGCAATGTATGTTGTCGGTGCAATTTATTATCGACTTGGCGACTATGAGAAATGCGCTCAACACCTTTCAAGAATTATTGGAGATCAGTCTATAAGGTCTCGTGAGCCGCAGATTTTTGATAAGGCGCGTGATCTTTGGAGTGATGTTCGCGACGAAAAGAAAAAAGCTGACGCAGCAGCAAAAGGTAAATAAAATTTTGCTTATGTCGAAGCGGCACTTAAAATCTTTTGTGCAACACGACTTGCAGCACCGCTTTCGCCGAGTTTTGAACAGGCGCTTTTGAGTTCCGCAATGACTTTTTCGCGATTCTTTTCACCACGATAAAGTTTTAAAATTTCCTCAACAATTCTGTTCGGTTCAACTTCATCTTGCAGAAGCTCCGGCAGGATTTTTTTATTGGCTAAAATATTAGGCAGACTGAAATAATCAATATCTATAAATCGTTTGGCAATAAAATAATTAAACGATGCCATTTTATAAAGTACAACGCAGGGCAAATTCAATAATGCAGCTTCCAATACAACTGTGCCGCTCGTCGCTATTGCAGCATCAGCAATAGACATTAAATCGTAACGTCGCGTTGAATCTACTAGAATTATTTCGGCGTTGCTTATTTGTTTACTGACGAGTTCTTCTACGCCGTTTGCTACCGGCAAAAAAAATTTAGTTGGTCGAGTATTAGCTAAAATTTGTGCTGCACTCAACATTATGGGCAACAATAATGTTATTTCCTGACGACGTGAACCAGGCATTAATAAAATCACATGATCCGATTCGTTGATACCAAAAAATTTTTGCGCCTCAACTTTTGACATTGAAGGCTTGACGGTATCTACCAGCGGATTACCAAGAAATGAGATTTTTGCGCCGGCTTTTTCGTAAACTGCCAATTCAAATGGAAATATTGCAACAAATTCATCAGCGATTTTGGTACACTCCTTAGCACGTCCTTTTCTCCATGCCCAAGCAGACGGCGGTATATATGAAAAAACTTTAACGCCGAATTTTTTTACACGTTTTGCAAGCCGCCAGTTAAAGTCCGGATAGTCAATTAATACCAATAAATCCGGCTGCTCATCAACGATATATTTTGTCAAGTCGTCGAGAAGTTTTAAAATGCGTCGCAAATTTTTAATGACTTCCCAAACGCCCATAACGTTATAATCCTTGAAATTCTTGAAAAGTTTAACGCCGGCGCTTGCCATTAAGTCACCGCCAAAACCGATTAATTCTGTTTCCGGATAAATTTTTAAAATTTCATGTGCCAAACTAGCACCGTGAACGTCACCGGAAACTTCACCGGCTGAAAACATTATTTTCAAAATTATTACCTCATTGAAATAATTTTTAAATTGATTTAATCCTTAGTTGACCACATGCCGCATTGATATTTGCACCCATTTCGCGGCGAATCGTTGCATTGATGTGCCGATTATTTAAAAAGTCAGCAAAATTTTTAATGCGTTCCTTCGACGGCTTTTTAAATTTCGTTTCAGCAACAGGATTAAGCGGAATCAAATTTACGTTGGCAAGCTGTCCGCTCAAGAGTCTTGAAAGCTGCAATGCATGTTCGGTTGTGTCATTGACTTCGCCAATCAAAATGTATTCATAAGTCACCCGACGACCGGTTTTATCGCCGTAATCGCGTCCGGCTTTAACGACTTCCTCAACCTTGAAAGTATCGTTAATTGGCATAAGTTGAGAGCGCAGCACATTAGTCGGCGCGTGAAGTGAAATTGACAGCGTAATTGGTAAATTTAATTCAGCGAGTTTGTAAATATTAGGAACAATTCCGCAAGTTGAAATGGTAATTTTGCGATAACTCAAATTAAGCGTATAATCTTCGTGAATGAGTGTCAAAAATTTAATTAAGTTGTCGAAATTCATCAACGGTTCACCAATTCCCATGATAACGATTGAATCAATCTTTTGATTTTCAGCACGAAGAATGTCATTGACGAAAACCACTTCAGCTAAAATTTCAGTCGATGTTAAATTTCTTTCAAGTCCTTTGAGAGTTGAAGCACAGAATTTACAACCCATAGCACAGCCGACTTGAGTGGAAATACAAACGCTATTGCCGTAATCGTGACGCATTAACACGGTCTCAATCTTTGCGCCGTCGTCCAATTTCAGTAAAAATTTTGTCGTCAGACCGTCAGAAGAATCCAGACGCTTAATCAGATTCACAATATTAATTTCGTAATTCTCATTGAGCTGCTGCCTGAGATTTTTTGAAATATCCGTCATCTCATCAAATGAAGTGGCACCGCGTTGATAAATCCAAGCTGCAATTTGTTTTGCTCTAAACTTTGGTAAATTCAAGTTTAAAAGTTCCTTAGTCAACTCGTCAATCGTTAAACCAAATAAATTTTTTTGCATAGTAAATACTAATTCTCATTTCTTGATTGTTCATTTTTTTTTAGTATTTTAACCATCTCATCAATATTAGCGTCCGGTGGCAATGGCGTGTAATCTTTAAATCTTCTACACAATTCTTCAAAATCAATATCTGCAAAAAGTGTTTTATCTTGAAATTTCAGTTGCATAATTATTAAATATACTAGCGATTCGACGCGATAATCTGGAATTGCCTTCCGCATTGCCTTAGCAGATTGATAAATCATTTCTTGTATCAGGTATGGAACGGTAAGTGGATTTAAGATATCGAATGAAAATACAGCTTGATCTAAATTTGGTGTAGTTGCTATCGCCATTCCTTCATAGCCGTCACGTATATGACTTTTCATATACTCCGTGTATTTTTTCATCAGTTTTTGCAGTTGTTTAGAATCACGCATTGATCTTAAATTTTCCATTAAATGCTGCTCCCTTTATAATTCTTAATTAAAAACCGCCGCCGTGACCGCCACCGCTATTACCGCCGCCGGAATGAGAACCGCCACCACGACTTTTTGGCTGCCGTTGAACGTTCATATATAAAAACGTGTCTCTGTTTTCAGTGAGTTTAACGCTGCTTTTGTCAAGATATTCGCTTGCTTCAATCGCCGGTCTGACGTTGCTCATGCTGGCGATCAGCGATGAACGATACATGCCTGCAATAATAATTGCACCGACAACCGAAATCATTGCCGCTACCATATCAAAACCGTTATCCGTCTCGTTTACGTCATTATTTGCGTCGCCATAAACTTGACCAGTTCGGGAATATGCATCGAGTGCCGTATCAATGGAATCAACATAAGTTGAAAATCCGCCAAAATAGTCGCCTTGAGAAAATTTCGATACAAAGGCCTTTTCATTGAACGCAGCATGACCATTTGAATCGTAAATTTTGCTGTCAATGTCTCTGTCAGCGGCTATTTGCCATTTGCGAACGTCCATTGCAATTAAAAATACAATATTTCCATTAGCACCACTTTGAGGACTTTCAATCATTCGACGCAGCAGATTATCTGCAACTCTTTTAACATCTGAACCTTGAAGCTCGTATTGAGTTACAATATTGACTTTAATTCCGTGTTTGCGCTCAATCTGCTGAATTTTACTGTTGAGTTGTGAAAGTTCCGTACCATTCAGCAATCCGGCTTCATCAGTCACATTGGCAAACGCTGAAGTTGGAATAAAAATTAAGGCAAAAATTATAAAATAAAACATTTTTCGCATAAAAAATCACCACCTTAAACCAACAGGAAACTTACAATCAAATAGATGATCGGAATCAAAATTAAAGCACATACCGCAGGATAAGTAAAAGCCTTTTTGGAATCATAAGGCAATGAGCCAACAACTTTTCCGGTTTGACCGTTCATCATAAAAGTATAAGGCTTATTTTCATAGCGAGTTGTTAAAATCCATACCGGAACCATTGCATAAGTAACCTTGCCTTCGTTTTTGATAATTGCGTGAGATTCTTCAGCAACTTCATCATAACCGTTGACTGAACTTGCCAAAACGTTTAAAGCACTTTGCTCCATGCGACTGTCTGCACGAGGTACAGAAGTTTCAGCATCAACGTCGTATTTATCGGCAAGATAGCCTGTCAGATAAGCGGCACTGAAAGGCACCAAATCAGAATAATTAAATGGTTCTATACTTTCCATGTAAGTATCGTCCATTTTTTTTGAACCGTCAGCAGGTATTCGCTGAAAATTCATTAAGCCGCCACGTTCGCAGTTGTAAACGTGAATTTCACGAACTATTTCATTTGGCGTTTCAAAGCGCCTGATTTTTTTTGCTCTGAAACTTGCATGAGCTTCAACACTACTGTCAAAAAGCCAAAAAGGAACATACATTGGTTGAATAGCTTCAACGCGGTTATTTGCAGTGAAAGCGTCCGGTAAAAGTTTTTTGCCTTCGTAAAATTTTTTGAGAGCAGCCACAGCGTCTTCCTTAGTTTTTTTGAAAGGTATGACATAATCCGGTTTTAACATACCGTCAAAGCGCTTAGGTATCATTGTCGGATTGCCGCAGTAAACACATTCAGTCGCCATAGTGTTTTCATCGCAAACAATTTCAGCGCCACATGATGAACAGGTAAACGCTTTAAGTGCTGCTGCTTCGTCGCTGCTCCATTCTTCGCCGGCGTCTTTAGTGTTCCACTTTGATTCCTGAGCTTCACGAGCCTTCGCAGCAAGTTCATTTTTTGCGCGAAAGAGTTCTTCCATTGCATTTACGTCAAGTTCCGTGCCGCAATATTCGCAACTGATCTTATCATGACCTGGAATGAAAGTCAACGGCGCTCCACAATTCGGACATTTATAACTGACTGAAGTATCAGCCATATTTTCACCTCATCTCCGAAAAATTTTTTTGAATTGTTTTATATATTTTAACAGAAAGATTAAAATTTTTCTATCTAAATTTTTTTGAATATTTTAAATTAAAAAGTCTCTTAGATTTATCTTTTATAAAATATTTCAGAATAATTACAAATTCTGTTTGACATTTTCTCAAAAGCAATGTATCATAAATAAAATAATTATTTCGACTTGAAGTTATCTTCAGGAAATAATTTAAATTTAAAATTATTGTTCATAATAATAAATTTAACGTATTAACTGACTTTTGTCACTAATACTATTGAATTTGTTTATTTGTGAACTTAAATTCTTAGAAGGAAGTGAGGCAATTAGTTAAAGTTAAAAAAGGTTTTCAGTTTCCGATTAGTCGGAAAATTTCAGTATTATGCTGAAAAGGTCGTATCCTAAATTATTATGAAAGGAGAAAGCTACTTCTATTTTAAAACATCTGAGTAGCATGGAAACTTCATGAAAAACATCACAATTAGCAGTCCGCTTGACGGTAAGTTGATTCCTCTTAATGAAGTCAATGATCCCGTATTTGCCGGCGGCGCAATGGGTCGTGGTGCTGCTGTTCAAAACCCAAAAGGCAAAGTTTATGCGCCTTTTGACGGTGAAATTACCGTTTTCTTTGACACGCATCATGCGATCGGTTTACATTCCAATGACGGCATTGATTTGTTAATTCATGTCGGCATGGATACTGTCACTCTTAAAGGCAAACACTTCACACCGAAGGCAAAACAAGGCGACAAGGTCAAAAAAGGTCAACTTTTGCTCGAATTTGATCCGGCAGGTATTAAGGCAGCAAATCTTGATACCACGACGCCTGTTGTTGTCACTAATCACACAGATTTTGGCGACATTACTTTTGAACTCAACGATCAGAAAGTTGTTTCACAAGCTCCGTCTGCTGCAGCTGCAGGTCCGGTTGCAAAAGACGCTGATGACGCTCAATATGACAATCTGCCTGACGAGGAACGTGTTGCAAAACTCATTATGAAATATGTCGGCGGTCCTGATAACGTCAGAAGTGCTGAACACTGTGCAACTCGTCTCCGTCTTATCGTCAATGATAAATCCAAAATCCAAGAAAAGAAAGTCGAAAATATTGAAGGTGTTAAAGGTCAATTCTTTGCCGCACAACAGTATCAGATTATCTGCGGTACCGGTTTTGTCGATAAAGTCACTGAGGAATTTATCAAGTTAAAGCCTTCACTTGCTGGCGGCGGCAATAAAGAAGCTGCTTACGAGCAAATGAGTTTAGTACAAAAAATTTCTCGTACACTTGGTGACGTGTTTGTTCCGATTATTCCAGTTCTCGTTGCAACAGGTCTTTTCATGGGTCTTCGTGGTGCGATGCTTTCACTCGGCAGTGAGTGGGATCCAACGTTCTTAATGATGACTCAAGTTTTGACTGATACTGCATTTGCATTTTTACCTGCTCTTGTTTGTTGGTCAACTATGAACAAGTTCGGCGGTACTCCGGTTATTGGTATTGTTCTTGGTTTGATGCTCGTTTTCCCGGCACTTCCTAATGCTTACGTCGTTGGTGGTGCTGCTCAAGAACTCGCTGAAAAGGGTCTTACTTGGGTTCAAGCTTATGGAATGCCTGGTTTTGAAGGAAAGGTTCCTATTCCTCTTGATCTCGGTTTCGTAACTATTCCGCTCGTTGGTTATCAAGGATCAGTTCTTCCTGCTCTTGTTCTTGGTATCTTCGCAGCAAAATTACAACATTGGCTTAAAACTTTTATTCCTGATATTATTGATCTTATCGTTACACCGTTCCTTACATTGCTCATCTCAATGATGCTTGGTTTCCTCGTTGTTGGTCCTATCATGCACGGTCTTGAACAAGTCGTCTTTGGTGCAGTTCAAAACTTCCTTGGAATTCCACTGATCGGTGGTTTAATCATTGGCGGTTTGCAACAAGTTATCGTTATTTTTGGTGTTCACCACGTCTTCAGTGCTCTTGAAATTTATCTCCTTAGCACACAAGGATCAGATCCGTTCAATGCTATTATCACCTGTGCAACGATCGGTCAAGGTGGTGCTGCACTTGCAGTTGCTCTTAAGACTCAAAATGCTAAAAAACGTGCTCTTTATATCTCCTCAGCCGTTCCTGCATTCTTAGGAATCACTGAACCGGCTATCTTCGGTATTAACCTTCGCTTTATGAAACCGTTTATTTTCGGTTGCTGCGGTGGTGCTGCCGGCGGTGCTGTTTCAAGTATGCTGGGTCTTGCTGGTACTGGTATGGGCATTACCGTTCTGCCAGGTACTTTGCTTTATATGAATGGTCAACTTTTGCAATATTTCTTGGTCAATGCAATCGGTTTTGCAATCGGTTTCGGTTTGACTTATGTACTTTACAAAGTTGAGGAATAATTGATTTGTAATTCAAAATGCGTACTTTTGAATAAACGAATTGTAATATAAGTTCGTCCTATATTTTAAATCGCTTAGGCGATTTTTTTCTTGTCAATAGATTATGGAGGTAAATTTTTATGATATTTGATAGTCACATGCACACAAAATTTTCAGCGGATTCGGAAATGCTTGCAAAAGACGCTATTACAAAGGCGCAAAATTTAGGCTTAGGTGTTGTTTTTACTGAGCATTTTGATTTTGATCTTCCGGGCGATATAGATTTTACTTTCTCACCGGAAGATTATTGGAAAGAATATCAACCACTGCGTAGTAAAAGTGTCCGTTTAGGTGTTGAAATAGGCATGGAAAAAATCGCAAGACAGCCGGCAGCAGAATTTTTGAAGCGTGCGCCATTTGATTTAGTCATAGGTTCAATTCATCTAGTCGACAGATTTGATATTTACTATCCAGATTTTTACGAAGGCAAGGATAAGGAGACGGCTTATCACAAGTATTTTAAGGCTATGATTGAGGAAAGCAGTGCCGGTGATTTTGATATACTCGCTCATATTGATTATATCTGTCGTGCTGCACCTTATGAAAATCCTGAAATTGATTATGTAACTTTCAAAAGCGACATTGATGAGGTGCTTAAAATCATTATTGAGCGTGAAAAAGTTCTTGAGCTCAATACACGCAGATTTAATACGCGGCGCGGAATTAAAGAACTTGTACCTATTTATAATCAATATAAAAATCTTGGCGGTAAATATGTAACGATTGGTTCTGATGCTCATAAAGTCGAAGCTGTCGGCAATTATTTTGATTTAGCTGTTGAATTTGCTCAAGAAATTGGTTTAATCATAGTGACTTTTTGTCAGCGTAAACTTGAAATTTGCAACATTTAAATTTATAAACAAATGAAGTCGTTTAAATGCTTTAGTATACAAAAGACAAAAAAATTTGGTAAAATAAACATAAAATTAAATTTATAATATGAGGAGAGAAAAGCGGCTTCTATTCTACCATTTATAAAAGTGTGTTATCAGCGCCGCGTTTTTAATGGAAAAATATTTAATACCGCTGACAAATGCGGATTTAGAGGCTTGGTGGGAAAGAGTACCGGGAGCACGAAGATTTTTGCAAACTATGGCAAAAGAAGCTGAACACGGCAAGGCTATAGTGGCTGATATATCAGAAGATGACGAAGAATCTTCTCTGAAGAAATCCAACGACGCAATTATTCAATCGTTGTTGAACGATATGAAATTAATAATAATATAGAATCTGAGGACTTTATGACGGACTTAGTGTCAAAATTCGATCCAAGTTATATTCCAGATTTAATGAGCGATTCAATTATTATTGATATTGCAAGTCAAAATCTACTTTCCGGCTATGTTGTATTTGTCAAAGTCAATTCAAAAGTTAATTGGCTAACCTCTCTGGTCGGTGACTTTAATAAAATAGAATCGAATCATAAGGGTACATTGATATTTTTAACTTCTGAAGTAATGCCATCACAAATAACAATGAAATTAACGGATTTTATTTTGCCATATGATGTTCAATTTTTTGCAATAAATCTTTTGGAAGACAGTCGATTATCTCAAATTGAAAAACTATACACGGCAACTTTGACTTCAAAATTAGCCGGTACTTCGGCTATTATCGCAAAAAATTTAGCAGTTTCAGATTTATATTACAATGGAAGACAGGTTGCCAAAGATATTTTAGCGGAGGATTTCGCCGGACACAAATTTGATCGTGCAGTTTGGGAAACTCAAATACAATTTGTTTTGCCTATCGTTGAAACCGTTCGCGAAAAACTCATTGCACATAATTTAATTGCTCTAAAAAAATTGTTGCCCGTTGCTGATGAATTTGGAAAGTTTTTAGAAAATCCTTGGGATATGGAATTGCGGCACCTACATTATTATGGCGGTAATGACAAAGTTTTTTCACAAAATGATTGGGATATACTCGAATTAGTTTACAGAATCAGAAATGATTTATCGCATTTAGACACAATCGACGTTGATCGTTTGGAAAAAATTTTTGATTTGGCAGATTAAAAACTTTTAAAAAATGCACAGGATATTTTCAGAAATATAACAAAAAATGTATAAGAAGGAAGATTTAACGAAGCGGCGAATATACTTTATCGGAGGTAGATAAAGCGGATGAAAAAAATCATAAACGACGCGGCTGATATTGAACGTGAAATGGTTGAAGGTTTTATTCTGGCAGAAAACAAGAGATTGCAAAAACTTGGCAACCAGAATATAGTAGTCAGAAGGCAATTAAATCCAAATAAAGTAGCGTTAGTGAGTGGCGGTGGCAGCGGACATGAACCGGCTCATATTGGCTATGTTGGCTTTGGTATGCTTGATTGCGCTATTGCCGGACCAATTTTTACTTCACCGCCTCCGTTGACTATTTATAAAGCGATTGAAGCTGTAAAAACCGATAAAGGCGTACTTTGTATTGTAAAAAATTATACCGGTGACGTTATGAGTTTTGAAATGGCTATAGATATGGCACGTGGCGCAGGTATAGAAGCGGATTACGTAGTAGTTGATGATGATGTGGCAGTACAGAGCGGAGAAATTGGTCGGCGCGGTGTTGCAGGAACTATATTTGTCCATAAAATTGCCGGAGCAATGGCAGAGACCGGCGCAGATTTGCTTTCCGTTAAAGAAATTGCAAAAAAAACTATTGCTAATGTTCGATCAATGGGAATGGCAATTTCACCTTGTACAATACCGGCAAGTGGTATACCAAGTTTTGAACTCTCAGAGGAAGAAATGGAAATTGGAATTGGTATTCACGGCGAACCAGGCGTAAGGCGTGAAAAATTAACTAATGCTGACGGAATTGTAAAAAAGATGCTGGATAAAATTCTGACGTATTTGGATTACGCTGGACGTGAAGTAGTAGTGATGATTAATGGAATGGGCGGCACTCCAATGATGGAACTTTGCATAGTAAATAAATTTGTAAAAGGTTATCTTTACCGAAATGGTGTTGAAGTTTACGATACAATGCTTGGAAACTTTATGACATCAATAGAAATGGCCGGTTTTTCTTTGACACTTTTGCGTTTAGACGATGAATTAAAATCTTATTATAACGCGACGGCAGATACTTTTGCTTTAAAAAAATAATTGGCGATGTTAAATGATTAAAATTAGTCATTATCCATTAGATATGGAGTGAGCGGCATGGTAGGAATAGTTGTAGCATCACATAGTCGAAGATTGGCAGAAGGAGTAGTGGAGTTAGCGCAGATGATGGCGCCGAATGTTCCGATTGCAGCGGCAGGTGGACTTGAAGACGACAGCACCGGAACAAGCTGTAAAAAAATTCTCGGCGCAATGATGCAGGTTTACTCTGATGATGGCGTTGCGATCTTAATGGATTTAGGCA
The DNA here is from genome assembly GCA_905234365.1 of uncultured Selenomonadaceae bacterium. Lineage (GTDB taxonomy): Bacteria > Bacillota > Negativicutes > Selenomonadales > Selenomonadaceae > Quinella. The sequence continues at coordinate 23,924 of CAJOHI010000062.1, forward strand.
GCGCAGTTATGACGGCGGAAATTGCTATGGAATTGTTTAATCGTCCAAAATTGAAATTGGTAGATTGTCCTTTAGTTGAAGGTGCAGTAGTGGCAGCTATTGAAGCCAATCAAGGAGCAAGTCTTGAGGAGATTGAACAGCGAGCAAGTGAAGCTGGTACTATTAAAAAACTAATGTGATTGTAGATTGGAGATTAGAATTAATGATAGCAGAAGCAATTAAAAAAATTGTTGCTAAAGGTGATTTAACTTACGATGAAGCATATACCGTAATGAATGAGATTATGAGCGGCGAAACCTCAGCAGTACAAAATGCCGCTTATCTTGCAGCACTCTCAACAAAAAGTGCCAAAATGGAAACGATAGACGAAATTTTTGGCAGTGCTGCAGCTATGAGAGAACATGCCTTAAAAGTTGATATGACCGGTGTTGGCGATGTCTTGGAAATTGTTGGAACCGGCGGCGATCATTCCGGATCTATCAATGTTTCAACTACAGCGTCATTTATAATTTCGGCAGCAGGTGTCAAAGTTGCAAAACACGGCAACCGTGCAGCATCTTCAAAGAGCGGCGCTGCAGATTGTTTAGAAGCATTAGGTGTTAATATTAATCTTGAGCCAGAAAAATGCGTTGAGCTGCTCAAAGAAATTGGATTATGCTTTTTCTTTGCTCAAAAATATCATACGTCAATGAAATATGTTGGCACCATTCGCAAGGAATTAGGTATACGAACAGTTTTTAATATTCTAGGACCTTTGACGAATCCTGCATATCCTAATCATATGATACTTGGTGTTTATGATGAATATTTATTGGAACCGTTGGCAAAAGTTTTAACTAATCTCGGCGTTAAGCGTGGAATGGTTATATATGGTCAAGATAAGCTCGATGAAATTTCAATCAGCGCACCTACTTCTGTTTGTGAACTCAAAGACGGAACTTATCAACGTTATGTAATAAATCCTGAAGATTATGGTTTGCAGCTTGCACAAAAAGAAGACATTATCGGCGGAACTCCTGACGAAAATGCAAAAGTTACACGCTATATTTTAATCGGTGCAGGCGGCGCTAAAACTGATATCGTTTTGCTTAATGCTGCTGCAGGAATTTACATTGGCGGTCAAGCTGATTCAATCAAAGAAGGTCTTGATAAGGCACGCGAAGTAATTGCGAATGGTTCAGCAATGCAAAAATTAAATGATTTTGTAACTTTATCGAAAGTTTAAGATTTTATAAATGATATGGCGACTGTACGAGTATTAAAAAAACTTGTCAGTCGTTTTTTTGTAAATCAAGTTGATTGGAGGCAAATTTTTATGGTGCATATTGTTGGAGCTGGTTCCGGTGATGTTGAATTAATTACACTCAAAGGCAAAAGACTTTTGGAAGAAGCTGACGTTATAATTTATGCCGGTTCGCTTGTAAATCCAGAACTGTTAAATTTTTGTAAAGCTGACGCTAAAAAATACAATTCAGCACATATGACACTTGACGAAGTTATTAAACTTATCGAACAGGCAGAAAGTGAAAATTTAACGACGGTAAGATTGCATACTGGCGATCCTGCAATTTACGGTGCAATTCAAGAGCAAATGGACGAACTTAAAAAGCGCAATATTAATTTCGACGTGACGCCTGGAGTCAGTTCATTTTTAGCCGCTGCTGCTGCACTCAAACAGGAGTATACTTTGCCTGGAATTTCGCAGACGGTTATAATCACTCGTCAAGCCGGTCGGACACCTGTTCCGGAACGTGAATCATTAAAAAGTCTTGCAAAACATCAATCCACAATGTGTATTTTTCTTTCGATTCATATGATTGAAGACGTGGTTAAAGAATTAATCGCCGGCGGTTTTAATTTAGATACGCCTGTTGCCATTGTTGAGCACGCTTCATGGAGTGATGAAAAAATAATTCGCGGTACACTTGAAACGATCGCCAAGCAAGTCAACGATGAAGGCATAGATCGAACCGCCATGATCGTTGTAGGTAATTGCCTTGACGCTCAATATGAACAGTCAAAATTATATTCGCCAAAATTTAGCCATATGTTTCGAAAAGCTGAAAATAATTAAAAACAAAAAAACCGACAGTCAAAAAAATAGAAATGACATGACGGATTTATTTTTTACACACAAAGCCGGCAAATGATTCGACATGAGTAATTTTAACTTGATTATACATTTTTTTGAGGCGTTCGTTTAAACTATCAATAGTCTCATAAGGCGGCGTAAAATATTTGAATCGCTCACAAAAATTTTTTACAAAAAAGTCGGTCCAATTATTTTGACCTTTAACGTACATACAACCACAAAAAGTGCCGCCGATTTTTAAAACTCTGTAGGTCTCATTGTAAGCCGCCTGTTTATTCGGAAAGACATGAAAGCCATTGAGCGACAGCAATAAATCAAAAGTTTCATTATCAAATTGCAAATTGCCAACGTCACCCTGCAAAAGAGTGGCGTTTTTAATTTCGCGAAGATTTTCACGAGCCGCCGCAAGCATTTTTTCGGAATAGTCAACGCCAATAATTTCAGCATTAGGCAAATTACGATAAATCGACTGAGATAAAATACCGGTACCGATTGGAATTTCTAACAATCGTCCGGAAAAATCATTTGAAATACCAGCAAACGCCTGCTCAATAAATTTGTGATATTCTTCGTTAGACATTTGCCAAAAAAATCGAATTGCAAGACTGCCAATAAAACTGGAATTTGTCATCATCTTATCAAATAATGAGGACAAGTCACCTACATGTTGATAAGCATTTAAAATTTCTTCTTTCCTGTCACTAATAATATATCACTCACTAATTTTAGTAATTCCACAAAGTCAACGGATCCACATATACATATTGGTCGTCAACTTTTGGTATATATTCCAAATGCAAATGCGGTCCGGTTGAATAACCTGTGCTGCCGACAGTTGCGATAATTTCTCCTGCCGAAACTTGACTGCCGGCACTTACAAAAAGTTGAGCGCAATGGGCATAACGAGTGTAAGCGTCAATGTCGGCATGATAAATCAAAATTTGATTGCCGTAACCGTCGCCGAGATTATCAGAAATTAAAACTTCACCGTCAAAAAGTGCAATAATTCCTGCGCCATATTCAAAACCTAAATCAACGCCTGAATGAAATTTGTATTCGCCGGAAATTGGATGAACTCGCCAGCCAAATGGTGAAGTAACCGGAAAATCAACCGCTTGTGCATTATTTGATATTATCAATGTCATTGTACAAAAAGTCAACAAAAAAATTTTAAAAATAATTTTTAACAAATTGTTCACTCCAAATGCGAAAATCTTATTAAATCAATTAAAGTTGCCAAAGTAAAATAAGGACCATAAGCAAAATAACTCTTGCGATCTTTTTGATTTAGCAGAATCATAATCAGTGCAACAATACCACCTGCAATACAGCCGGTTATGATAACGTTGAATAATCTGTGCGGGCCAAGCCAAATTCCGAGCGCTGCAATTAATTTAACGTCGCCGCCGCCTAAAGCACCGCGAGTTACCGCCGCTAAAATTAAAAATATTCCGCCGCCGACAAGTGCCGAGCCAATGTGCATATTGAGCTGTAAATTTAAATGTATCGTTGCGGCAATTCCAATCAATGCAAATGGCAAAGTCATTCTGTCAAAAATTACATATTGCTCAAAATCCGTAAAAGTAATTAGCAATAAAAAAAATGATGCTACTATTAAATAAAAATTCTCCGGTAATAATGAATATTCAACAAAATAAAATGTGCAGCAAAACATGGCAAAAGTTAAAAGCGGCTTTCGGTATCTTGCACGCTGATTAACTTCATCAGGAAAGGTCAATGGCGCATTAGGCATTGTATAAAGTTTATCAATCCAATATGATCCGAAATTACTTAAAATAATTGTAAGCAGCAAACATATTAAAATTGTTGCAAAATTACTCATTTGAATAACCAGTCCTTAATCGTCAAATTTGGATTCAGATGAATGCCTTTAATACCATAATAACGCGAATAAACTACATTGTGCCAATCGTTTTCGTCTTCATCAAATGAACCTATCGGCAAGTGAAATATACAGGCATTACTTATCCAATCAAGATATTCAAATTTTGGAACCTCAATAATTTTATTTGTCGGCTTTAAATGTTCCTGCATTGCAGCTTTCGAGACATAATCAGCATATTGCCGCAGCGAAGAAAGACCCATTACAGTGCTGCATAATGTTATTGAAAATAAAGCAATCGCCACTACATGTAAAAATTTTCTTGCGGATTTATTCATTTGATTTTTTCCGGTTTCATGTTGCAGCCGAATGAGAATTGTCACGGCAATTAAAAGATATATGAAACCTTGAAATAAACTTCTGCCTGTAAATTCCGGTGAAAATATCATTATTAAAGTCGACGCCGCACTGATAATTGCAAAGACTTTAGCCATAATTATTGAGCGTTTAATATCTTCAGAGTCTCCAAACTTTGCTTGTTTATAAATCGTCCTCAAAAAGAAATGCCACAGTATTAACTCAAAAAATAGACCTGCCAGAATCATCATTAAAGCGTTACTAATCCTGCTCTTAAAATCAGTTACAAGCCCAAAAGATATACCTATTGCCAGCCTTTCCATATTTCCAGGAGCAAATATTAAAATTGTGTAGCCAATGCAAAGTCCTATCCAGCCGGTTATCATCCATGTTTTGATATCTCGTTTACGATAACTTTGATAAATCATAATTGCAATAATCAAGATAAGCCAGCAAATATTATTTTCATTTGTCCAGCCGGAAATAATTCCAAAAGGCAGCATTAAAAAACTTTTAACTTTGTCGGATAAAATATTTGACGTGAGCTTAAAATATTTTCTGACGTAAATTAAAGCAAAAGCCAGCGATAAAACCATCATCCAAAGATAATTGCAAACCGCCGTGAGCCATAAATATACAACCGGAAAACTTGGCGTCATTGTCCATAATGCAAAGAATATCCAGCAAAGTCGACTAGGTTTAAAATTTAAGCTGACATTTCCTCTGTTTACTATCCAGTAAATTTCTAAGCCTAACAACACGAATACAAAAGCATTGAAAAAATCAAATAACAATTTGCCTTGCCACAAGAAAAATTGTAACAATATATGAGCAATGGTTCTGCCGCCCCAGATGAAATAGTGATTCCATTGGGAAGTAATTATGTCACAAAAAGAGTCTACACGTTCTAAAGATTCATAAACAACGTGAAGAAATATTGTATCTTTAGTAATAATGAATGAGTATAAGTAGTCATCACCGTAAAATAAAGGCGCCAACAGATTGCAAGTCAGCATTATAAGATAAATTATTATCAATACCAATAGTGAATTAAGATTCATAAACTGTAAAAACCTGTCCTACTTTCAAATTTAATCGTTCGATTTCTCCGCTGTTTAATTCCAAAACAGACCAAGCACCAATACAAACAGATAAACCAATCCACGGCTGCAGATTGGTGACGATTTTTTTTATGCGATAATTCTTGTCGAGATAAACAACATCAATGGCGAATCTCATAAACATCATATGAACACTGTTGCATGGAGCGATTAACAAGCCGTGATTTTTATTTAGCCGTTGACGTAACATTAATCCACGAAGACGGCGAAAAAAAGTATCCGCTGATTCAACATTTAAAACTTGT
>CAJOHI010000063.1 GCA_905234365.1 uncultured Selenomonadaceae bacterium
GCGTCGTCAACACTTGCTGCACGGAAAAAAACCATTGTCGTTAATACATAAAACAACGTTACTATATGAGCCGCAAATTTGGGCATTGAGTGTTTGTAATATTTCCAAACATAATTGATAACGACTCCCAAAGCATTCATAACGGCGAAAATTACAAAAGTCCAGCCGGCACCGTGCCAAATTCCAACGATAAAGAAGGCAATAAACGACGCTGTTATAGTATGCGCTAAAGTTCGTGTCTTGAGATATTTTACTATCGGCATGTAAACGCAGGCGGTAATCGCATTGGTCAACGAAATGTGCCAACGCTGCCAAAAATTTATCATACCTGTTGCACGATAAGGCGAATTAAAATTAATCGGAATTTCAAGATTCATCATTCGCGACAAACCAACCGCCATATCACTGTATCCGCTGAAATCGAAATAGAGCTGCAACATGTAACTAATTGCCGTCAGCCACGCCGTCAAACAATCTAACTCAGCCGTATGTCCGTAATTTAAACCAACATAAGGCGACAGTTGATCTGCAATTACAACCTTCTTCACGAGACCAATAACAAAGAGTGTAAGACCGCTTGAAATATTTGACCAGTCGATTTTGCGAAGTGTCGGATTGTCGAATTGTTTCATCATTTGGCGATGATATAAAATCGGGCCTGCCATTAAATGCGGAAAGAATGAGACGAAAAGCGCATAATTTACAAGGTTATGATCTTTTGCTACACCTTCATAGCAGTCAAATAAATATAATAGCTGCGTTATGGTAAAAAATGAAATTCCGAGCGGCAAAATCACATTGAACAACTCAAAATTTGCACCTAATTTATTAAAATTTTCCAGAAAAAAATTGAAATACTTATAGTAACCTAATAAACCGAGATTAAATATTAATCCAACTGAAAAATAAATTTTCGATTTTTTAAAATTGTTCTCTTGACGTGCTTTTAAAATTTCGCCGGCAAAAATGTAATTCAAGGCAATACTGTTAATTAATAAAATTAAATAATCGGTATTCCACCAACCATAAAAAAATAAACTTGCCAACATCAGCCAAAGATTAGCCGCATCGCTAAGTTTATTGCCGAGAATAAAATATATCACAAGCACAAACGGAAAAAATATAAATATAAATTCATAAGAATTGAATAACATAGATTCACCTTAAACTTAAATTTAATTGAGACCATTAATTAATTTTTTGAAAGTTTTATAGACAAATCCGGTTTTTGGGAACATTTGTTTAACACGTTCTCTGCGCCTCGTACCTTTTGGAAAGATTTGATCTAAAAATTTGCGAATTTTTGGCTTGAGACCTTGACTTCTAAAGCTGCAATGATTGTTAAAAATCGGCGCAAATGCACTATTGTCAATTACGCTCCAATATCGCATAAAAAATTTAACATCTGTCTCGTCGTCCACAATCCACGGCATATCTCTGTCAAATCTGTGAATTATAGCATTATTTGTTGTCTGTCTGTATTCGGTGACTAAATCCAGCGGCGCCTCATTAACTAAAAATTTAATTTCAGAACTGCTGATAATCACACTGTTAAATTTTTGCGGTAAAAAAGTAATGTCGCCTTGAAATACCATATTAAAAAGCTGAATATCAACCGGTTCTTTTGAAGCTTTCGCAACGGCTCCTGAAACTTGTTGTGCGGTGTAACTTAAATCTCTATGGCGTATCTTTTCCAAATCCATAAGCAAAACACAATCATTGACGAATGAAAAAATGTCGTTAATATGCAATTCTTCTTCGCAATAATTTTTTTCATCTTGATAAAAAGTATTCAACATTCCTTGATGAAAAACATCTTTGATCGCTGCGATTGGATTACCTTGCAAATCTTGATTGTAAAGTTCGGTCAAATCACCTTCAATAAAGGTATTCCAGCGAAGATAAAGACATTTGTTATAATTTGGAAGCATCCAAGCAAGAAAAATATGAGCAGCATTGACAATTTTGCCGTACATGTCCTCAATATACGAAAAATAATAATCTGTTTCCAGAAAATTGGCGTTGATGTTTTTGCAATTTTCAAGTACATTTTTATAAATATCTTTGTATTGAGCACTGATTTTTTCGGCTAAAATTATGAGTTCATATTTGGTATTTCCACTTTCGGCAACGGAAATGAATTTTGCTAAAAATGGATACAACAGGAACGAAGGCACATATTCCAAATCGACGACAATATTTATTGATTCTGAAGATTCAGGCTGCAATGGCTTAATTGGATCAGTTTTGTCAAAATAAAGCATTTGACATTCTTTGATTTTAATGTGACGTCTTGTCTTGTGAAGGTGATACACGTATGAGCTGAAAATAATTTCGCCCATGAATCCGTAAATTCGATTTAATTGTTGATTGTAATGACTTGTGTCAACGACTTGTTCCAATTTTTCCAGCACGCTAAATTCAATTTCGCACATCTCGTTAAATAAATCACGTCTCATGACGAAAGTGTTAAAGCCGTAAAAATGCTTGCCGTTCATGTATTCCTTCATGCTAACATAAAATTCAGGATAATCATGTTCAATAATGTCAAACATTTTATCAAGATCGTCAACATTAATCAGAGCCATATCATGTGCCTGCCAATGTTTAAGCACGCTATCTTGAAGGCCGAAAGGTGTACTGACTTTTGTTAAATCCTGTGCTTCGCCGATTATAACATCGTTTGATGTAACGATATTTTGTATTCTGTCTTTGTCAAGGAGACCATATTTATTTTCAGTTTCAGGATTTAAAACCTTAACGAGTACTTGTTGACGATTGTCTATCGTGAAATTTTCAAAGTGTTCCGATGAAAATGAAAGATAGCGGCGATAATGACACAAGCCAATATAATCCGCTTCTGAATGTTTCCATGCCCAATATTGCGCTGTCAATTCGCAGTATTGAGCATTTTTTGCTGAAATGTTATCGCCTTCGTCGTCACGTAAAAGACCTTCCATTACAATTTTTGATTTTGCTGCGCCAACGTGAATTGGACAAAATAAATCATTATCCGGTAATTCTGAAGGTTTATGACATGCAACATAAATTTCAATTTTTTTACTCACTATATCATCTCCAAACAATTTTTGAGATTAACTGTTTTTGTATTGTTCGCAAATTTCGTCTTTGTCGCCGTAAGCTCTCATTTTGCCATGATCTAGCCATAAAACTTTTGTACAAAGCCTTTCAATCATACCCATATCATGTGAAACCAAAATAATTGTTACGCCGTCTTTAATCATGTCATTGATTCGCCGTTCACATTTTTCTTGAAAGCGAAAATCACCGACAGATAAAACTTCGTCAACAATCAAAATATCCGGACGTACAACAGTTGCAATCGAAAATCCAAGTCTAGCATACATTCCGCTGGAAAAATTTTTAACCGGAACATCAATAAAGTCATTCAATTCGGCAAAATCAACAATCTCGTCAAAATGTTCACGCAAAAATTTTTTCCTGTAACCTAAGATAATGCCGTTAAGAAAAATATTTTCACGTGCCGTTAAATCCGGATCGAATCCTGCACCGACTTCAATAAGCGGAACCATATTCCCATTAACTTTTACTTTTCCGGTAGTAGGACTTAGTACGCCGGCAAGAATTTTTAAAAGTGTAGATTTACCTGCACCGTTGAGACCAACAATCCCAAGTAAATCTTTTTGCTGAACGTTGAAAGTTATATTATCAAGCGCAACAAAATCATTATAAAGCAGCTTGCCCTTGATAAATTTAACAATATATTCTTTGAGGCTGTCAATTCGTTCTTCCATTAAGTTGAAGTGCATTGAAACATTTTCAACCTCAATCACATTTGTATTTGAATCCATAAAGTCACCGTTAAATATATAAAATGAAATTGTTATGATACTTTTTAAAAAGATATATTCCAACACATAAAGAAGCAACTGCTATTCCGAAGCAAACAATTAATACGTCAAATTCCGGAAGTTGACCTTCATAAACTGATTGTCTGAACGCCTTTAAATAAAAGTACAGCGGATTGATCTTAAATATAAACATGTACTTATCTGGCACTATTGATTCAGGATAAAAAACCGGCGTTGCATATCCAAGAACTGAAAGGAATACACCGTATAAATGAAATATATCTCGAAAGTAAACCGCAATCGTTGAGAGAATCAAGCCGACGCCTAGACAGAAGAAAAACATCAGCGCTAAAGGTATGATAAAAGTAAACGACGCAATCGGCAGACTCATTGTAGTTACAATTAATATCAAAAAAAGTGCCGGCAGCGTGAAAAATAAGTTGACGCAGCTTGAAATCACTCTTGAAACCGGAAATAAATATTTAGGAATGTAAACTTTTTTGAGCAAACTGCCATTTTCAATTATTGAACTCATTGCAAAACTGGTACTCTCGTTATAAAAAGTAACTATTATTTGTCCGCATAGTAAATACAGCGGAAAATTTGCAATATCAAATCGGAAAAGATTTGAAAATATCATCGCCGTAACAATCATAGTAAGAAGTGGATTTAATAAACTCCAAAGTACGCCAAGTACAGAACGGCGGTATTTTTTTTTGATGTCACGAACAACCAATTCGGAAATTAAATATCTATATTTGTACAACTCATTTATGAACGAAGCCATTAATTTTTCCTCAAAACATAATTTATTTTCCATTTATTCTTCACAAAATAAAAAAATCCTGCGTCAATAAAATCTAATATAAAAGTAAATAAAAAAACACTTTCTACAATGTAATCGGCAATAGAAAGTGCTTTTTTGTTTGAGTTAAACATTAAATTAATGAATAGCTACCAAATTTTAGATTAATATTTCATTGACACTTCAAAAATTTACAACGTTGTTGAGAATATGTCGTCTAAAGAATTAAAGTGAAGCAGAAGCGTTGACGGCTGCGGTTGTTGCTGTTGCCGTTCCAGAAAGTTCTTCAGCACGTTTGTCGAAGCGACTCATAATCTCGTTGTAAGTTCTTTCAGTGATGTCAGGCATTGTGTCTAAACCGGTTGCGTTGTTCCAAGTGATACCGGCCTGGTTGAAACCTTCCTCAACCGCTGCTCTCATTGTTGCAAGTTTTTCAGGATCACCGCCTGCGATTGCATCTGCAAGGTCAAAAATTCTCGTTGCAACAGCGTCAACGCCCCAATCCCCATCATCAGCAACAGCTTTTGCTGCATCTTCAGGATTGGTTGCAACTTCCGGCAGTGCAAATCTTTCTGCGTCAATCTGAATACCATCAAAATTGAGGATACCTACGCCGTCATCAAGCCAACCTTGAAGCTTGTCATTGTTGTCTTGCAGAGCTTGAATCATCATATTGAGCATAGTCTGCTGACTTACGGCAATGTCATTTTGAAGCGCTTGAACTTGATCTGAAGTCAGACCTTTAGTTTTTTGAGCCTCTTTGCCTTCTTCTGAAATATCAACAGAATAGGCCTCGCCAATTTTTGAAGATTGTTCTTCTTCGGTATTGGCTACATTTGTTGCAGCTTTGGTATTATTGACGTTGTTCGTTTGAGACGCATAAGCATTAATACCAATTTGCTGTCTGGCAATAGAATTTACATCCATGTTCGTAACCTCCTTTGGTCAAAATTTGAACGCTAATCTATTTTAACACAGATACCTCGCCAATCGTAGGAGCGTAAATTTTTGTTTTAATTAAGTTTCAAATCAGCAAGCTGAACAGGTCAAGGTGTTGAATGGCTTTCATTTTTATTCCGAAGCCGCCTGAAGCTGATTTTGGAGCTGAAGGATCAGCAACGGCAACAAAATGAGGTTTCTTTTTGAATTGCTCAATCACTTCGCCGCCTTGAACTTTCATAAACATTATGGAACCGTCCGGCATGAACCGCTTAATAGTCTCTGTTGTTTCGTGATTAGCTTTACTACCGTCAGAATCTTCTTCATTTGGTGATTTACCGGTAAGTTCTTCATGCAATTTTTCATTTTCGTCGAGTTCTTCCTGGATTTCGTTCATTCGCTCCATGTCTTCTCTTGCGTTGGCGATTTTTTCTGCGAGTATTTTTGCATATTCAAATTTTGCCGTAACACTTGACGAGTCAAAAACTTTTGATTGCGAGACTTGATTCACATTTTGCAATGCTGAAGACGAATTTATTTGCCAAAGCTCCATTACATACACACTCCTTATTAAAACGCGAGGATTAAAAAAACATATTATTTTTTGAGCTTTTGGTAAAAACAAGTGCTCGCAAATATTATATTGATTATATTATAAATTATCGTGATAAAATGTCAATTACAAATTGAAAAAATTTTTTGTTATTTTTATGATATTATGACTTTATAAACAAAAGATTTTTTTTGAGTTTAGATTTGTGCAAGCTGCTTGATTCGACTTTCAACGGATTGAATTTTTTCTTGTGCAGTGGCAAGTTTATCGCGTTCAGCCTGCACGACATTTTCAGGTGCCTTGCTGATGAATTTTTCGTTTTTAAGTTTATTTTGAGTAGCTGCAATGCCATTTTTTAATTTATCAAGTTCTTTTTGAAGCCTTGCAACTTCTTTGTCAACGTCAATTAAACCGGCAAGCGGCAGGAAGATTTCAACACCTTCAATAACGCCGCTCAATGCGTGTTCCGGTTTTGCATCGTCAACACTCAAAAATTTAATAGGTTCCGCTGCAGCTAATCTGTTGAGATAAATTTCATTTGACTTAATGACTTCCACAAGTGATTTATCGGTAACATTCAAAATGACTTCGCTCTGTTTCCTCGATTGCACGCCAATTTCTGCACGTAAATTACGGATTGTTTTGATCGTTTCCATAATCGCAGTCATTGATTTTTCAGCAGCTTCGTCAACTTCCATTTTTTCAACCCATGACGCAACCATTATACTTTTGCCTTCATGAGGTAACTTTTGCCAAATTTCTTCTGTCAAGAATGGCATAAACGGGTGTAAAAGTCTCAAAGTTTTTTCCAGCACGGTTGACAAGACATATAACGCCGTCTGTTTTGATTTTACATCATCGCCGTAAAGTCTTGCCTTAGTCAATTCAATATACCAATCGCAATACTCTGACCATAAAAATTCGTAAATCATTCGACCGGCTTCACCAAGTTCAAATTTATCAAGATTTTCTGTTACACCTTTACGAGTTTTTTCAAGTCGTGATAAAATCCATTTGTCGGCAAGTGTATAATCTTCGGCAGTCGGTTTAAAGTTTTCGTCGAAGTTTTCAAGATTCATTAACAGATAGCGTGAGGCATTCCAAATTTTATTTGCAAAATTACGAGCTGACTCAACACGTTCTTCGTAAAACCTCATGTCATTGCCTGGAGTATTGCCGGTTATCAGCATAAAGCGCAAAGTATCTGCACCGAATTTATCAATAATTTCAACAGGATCAATTCCATTTCCGAGAGATTTTGACATCTTGCGACCGTAACGATCTCTAATTAAACCATGTATAAACACATAACGGAAAGGCACATCGCCGCCGAATTTTAATCCCATCATGACCATTCTTGCAACCCAAAAGAAAATTATGTCATAACCGGTGACTAAAACACTTGTCGGATAAAATTTTTTGAGTTCTTCCGTATTTTCCGGCCAGCCCATAGTCTCAAATGGCCAAAGTGCAGAACTAAACCATGTATCTAAAACGTCTTCATCTTGATAAATGTTTTTGCTGTGGCAATGTTCACATTCTTTGACATCTTCACGCGAAACAGTTGTATGTCCGCAATCATCGCAATACCATGCCGGAATCCTGTGACCCCACCAAAGTTGTCGGCTAATGCACCAATCGCGAATATTTTCAAGCCAGTTTTCGTAAATTTTCGTAAATCTATCCGGCACAAATTTAATTTTTCCTTCACGGACAGCATTAATCGCAGGTTTAGCAAGTGAATCCATTTTGACAAACCACTGTTCGGAAATTAACGGCTCAACAACAGTACCACAACGCGAACAATGACCAACAGCATGTTCATGATTTTCAGTTGAAACTAAGACGCCAATAGCCTCTAAATCTTCGACAATCTTTTTGCGGCATTCATACCTGTCAAGACCTGCGTATTTGCCAACCTGCTCATTAATTTCAGCAAGTGATTTGCTCATGGTGCCATCATTTTCAATGACTTTAATTTGCTCTAAATTATGGCGTTGACCCATTTCAAAGTCATTTGGATCGTGTGAAGGCGTGACTTTTACCGCACCGGTTCCAAATTCCTTATCAACGTATTCATCAGCAAATAGTTTAATTTTACGACCAACAAGCGGCAGAATTAAGGTCTTGCCGACAAGATTTTTGTAGCGCTCATCATCTGGATGAACAGCAACACCGGTATCACCTAACATGGTTTCCGGTCTTGTAGTTGCAACCTCAACATAACCGTTGCAATCTTCAAACGGATAACGCAAATGCCAAAGGTGACCTTGTTCTGTTTCGTGTTCAACTTCAATATCTGAAAGCGCCGTATTACATTTTGGACACCAATTCGTAATTCTTGTACCACGATAAATTAAACCTTCTTCGTAAAGACTGACAAAAACTTCCCGAACGGCCTTACTGCAGCCTTCGTCCATTGTAAAACGTTCCCTATCCCAATCGCAACTTGAACCGAGACTCCTAAGCTGATACATTATTCGGCTTCCATATTTTTCTTTCCATTGCCAGACGCGCTCCAGAAATTTTTCGCGACCAAGTTCATAACGATTCGTTCCTTCATTTCGGAGAGATTCTTCAACTCTTGCCTGTGTTGCAATTCCGGCATGATCGCAGCCTGGCATCCAAAGCGTATTAAATCCACGCATTCTATGATAACGAATCAAAATATCCTGCAGAGTTTCATCAAGTGCATGACCCATATGAAGCTGACCGGTAACATTAGGCGGCGGTATCACTATGCTGTAAGGTTCGCCGTCTGCCTTAACATCAGCATGAAAAAATTTACTTTTCTCCCAAAATTCGTAATTTTTTTTCTCAAAATTTTGCGGCTCATAGACCTTTGAAATATTTTTTTCTTCCAAATTAATTGCCTCACTTTCTTTAAATCAAATGAATTTTAACATTCAAACAAAAAGTTATCAATAAAAAATTTTAACAATTAAGATGTTTTTTTATTTAACAAGAAACATCAACTTAATTTTTATGACCTTAAAACTTTACAGCCTGAATTTTGCGTTGTATAATTGCGAATGTAATATTTTGAAATAAATTATCGTTGAGGTGATATAAGTGAAATATGAAGCAGTGATTGGTCTTGAAATTCACAGTGAATTAAAGACGGCAACGAAAATTTTTTGTGGTTGTGCAACTACTTTCGGTGCTGAACAAAATACGCATACTTGTCCGGTCTGCTTAGGTTTGCCAGGCGTCTTGCCTGTTATCAACAGAAAAGTTGTAGAATTTGCAATTAAAGCAGGACTCGCAACTAATTGTACAATCAATCAATATAGCAAATTCGATCGAAAAAATTATTATTATCCTGACCTGCCTAAAAATTGGCAAACTTCACAATATGATTTGCCTATTGCTGAACACGGCTGGGTTGATATAGACATTGATAACCAAAAGAAACGAATCAGATTAACACGCATTCATATGGAAGAAGATGCCGGTAAATTAGTACATTCCGGCACAACCATTAAAGATTCTGCGACTTCAAATGTTGACTATAATCGAACAGGTGTTCCATTAATTGAAATTGTATCTGAACCAGACATGAGAAGTGCCGCCGAAGCTCGTGCTTACATGGAAAAAATCAAATCAATTCTTGAATATATTGACGTGTCAAATTGCCGAATGGAAGAAGGCAATTTAAGAGCTGATATTAACGTTTCATTGCGTCCAGTTGGCAGCGATAAACTCGGCACTCGAACTGAAATGAAGAATATCAATTCATTTAAAGCGCTTGAAGACGCGATTAATTATGAAATTGAACGCCAAGCTGATGTTTTAGATGACGGCGGTAAAATTGTACAGGAAACACGAACTTGGAATCCCGAAAAAGGTATCACACAATCAATGCGTTCAAAAGAAGATGCACATGATTATCGCTACATGCCGGAACCGGATTTGCCGCCAATCATAACTTCTGCGGAAGAAATTGAGGCATTTAAAAAATCATTGCCGGAATTGCCGGACGCAAGACGTGAAAGATTAACTAAAGAATACGGACTTTCTGATTATGATTCAGGAATTATTACAAGTAGCCGCGCAATGGCTGAATATTTTGATTCAGTTATTGCTGAAGGTGTTGATGCCAAAATTGCTGCTAACTGGATTATGGGCGATTTATCCAAAAATCTCAATGCAGAAAATTTAACGATTGAAAAATCACCTGTTGACGCTAAACGACTTGCACAAATGATTTTATTGATTGACAAAGGCACAATCAGCGGAAAAATTGCTAAGACTGTTTTTGTTGAAATGTGGAAATCGCCGGATAGTCCTGAAAAAATTGTCAAAGATAAAGGTTTAGTACAAATTACTGATACTTCAGCGATTGAAGGCGTTGTTGATGAAGTCATTGCGAAAAATCCGAAAGCTGTCGAGGAATACAAGGCAGGCAAAAAGAAGGCAATAGGCGCACTTGTCGGTCAGATTATGAAGGCAACTAAAGGCAAAGCCAATCCACAAATGGTAAATCAAATGCTTGCTCAAAAGCTAGAAAAATAATAAATAAATAATATTTATAACGGAGGTTTTGACCATGAAAAAAGCTTTACTGCTCTGTGCAAGTCATAACGATCTTGGTTTGTTAAAAGCATTAATTAAGCTGGGTTTTTACGTAATCGTTACAGGAAACATACAAGGGCTTCCAGGTGAAAGATTTGCCGATAAACATATCTCAGCAGATTATTCTGATAAAGAATTAATTTTGAAAATTGCTCGCGAAGAAAAAATAGATTATATTATTCCTTGCTGCCATGATTATGGTGTTTATACTGCTACATATGTAGCTGAAAAATTGAATTTACCGGGACATGATTCTTATGAAACGACATTATTGCTGCATAATAAGGATAAATTTAATCAATTTGCCAAGCAATATGGCATTAATTCACCATCATCAGAAATGTTTGATGAAATTTCAGAGGCTGAAAAATATCTTCAAAAATGTAACTACCCTATCATAATGAAACCGGTAGACGCAGCCGGTGGTAAAGGTGTCAATAAAGCTGAAAATTTTAATCAAGCAGTGCAATTTTTAGATGTTGCATTTGAAAAATCAAAGGTCAAAAGAATTGTAATTGAACCTTTTATTGAAGGCAAACAATATGGGTTTTGTACATTTCTCAGAGATCAAAAAGTTATTGCTTGTTGTGGTAATAATGAATACTCTATACTCAATTCTTATCGCGTAGAGATTGATACTTTTCCTTCTGATAATTTTAACGAAATTTCCAATACATTGATTAAAAAGGTTGAAAAAATCGCAAAAATACTCAAACTTAAAGATGGAATTTTTCATCTTCAATATATTGTGAAAGATAAAATTATTTATATCATTGAAGTAATGCGTAGAGTGCTGGGAAATATGTATTTTATACCGGCTAACGCCGTAACTAGACTGGGAGTATTGGGAAGTAAGGGCTCGCTGTGGACTTTCTTGTCAAGACCTTCCTAATACTTTAACGCCCGAAGGCTTTTTTGCTTATAAAATGGTATTGGCTAGTCATAACGGTAAAATAAAAAATATAATTATTCCAAAAGAATATAATAAATATTTAATTGATGAATTTTGGCTACAAAAAACGGGATATGATGTAACACATTACGATACAGAAGCAATCGGTTTTCTCTTTTTTATGTTTCATTCACAGGAAGAAATGTACAGGGTATTAATTGATGAATACCGAAATGATTTAATTGTCATGGAGGATTCTGAAAATGAATAATAAGGGCGAATTGTGCATTGGAATGGCAGGAGCAGGAAGAGCAACTGAATTGCATATGGAAGGTCTGAAACGCTTTAGTGGCGTTCCGATTTGTTTGAAACATATAATTGCAAGACGTGAAGAACAAGTAATGGCGGCTAAGAAAAGATATGGCTATAAATTCGCCTCATTGTCTTTTGATAATCTTCTTAATGATTCAGAAATTGACATTATAGATATTTGTACTCCTCCGTATATCCATTCTAAAATGATAGAGCAGGCTTTAAAAGCTGGAAAACATGTCATTTGCGAAAAGCCGCTTACCGGTTATTTTGGTGAATTCGGAGATGGTGAACCAATCGGTTTACAAGTAACCAAGAGCAAAATGTATGAAACAGTTTTAAAAGACTTGGAAGACCTAAAAAAAATTGTTTTGAGTAGCAATAAAAAATTTATGTATGCTGAAAACTTCGTATATGCACCTTCTGTGGTTAAGGCAGCAGAAATTTTGCATAAAAAAAAGAGTAAAATACTCTTTGCTAAGGGTGAAGAAAGCTTAAAAGGTTCAAGTTCACCCGTCGCAGGTGAATGGAATAAGACAGGCGGTGGTACCTTCATGAGGACGGGAACACATCCGCTTTCTGCGATTTTGTGGCTCAAACAACAAGAAGCTTTGGCACGAAATGAAAAAATTTTTGTTACTAATGTTTTAGCCGATATGAGTCAAATTACACCAAATTTATCCGAGTATGAACACCGACATATTGATGCTCACCCTAACGATGTTGAAGATTGTGGAATAGTTATTCTTTCATTCTCAGATGGAACCAAAGCAACTTTGATAGCAACAGATACACTTCTTGGTGGAAGTAAAAATTATATTGAACTTTATTGTAATGATGTTGTTATTGATTGCCGTATTACAATGTCCGATTTGATGAGTACATATTTTCTTGATGAGGAAAACTTGGAAAATGTTTATATCTCTGAAATGCTACCAAGCAAATTAGGTTGGAATAAACTCTTTTTAGAAGATGAGGTTATTCGTGGTTATGCTGATGAAATGCGAGATTTTATTGAAAGCGTATATTACGACCGTGAACCTAAAGCAGGATTTCAACTTGCATACGATACAACAAAATTAATTTATGCTTCATATCTTTCTGCAGAATTAGGTAAAGTTATAAAGTTTAATAATTTCTCAATAAATCCAATTAAAGATTGGTGGGCAGGTAACGTTATTTATAAAATTTAATACATAATAATCTATGATTTGAGATTATTTCATTATATGAGGTGACGAAGTGGCAATAGATAAAGTCAAAAAATACCTTGAAAGTATCGGCGAAATTGATAGATTAATGGAATTTAAAGAGTCAACAGCAACCGTTGAAGAAGCAGCTAAAGCCATTGGCTGTGAACCTGGTAACATTGCAAAAACTATTTCTTTGCTTGTCGATGATAAACCAATTTTGATTTTGCTTGCCGGTGATGTTAAAATTGACAACCGTAAGTTCAAGGATACATTTAAAACCAGACCGAAGATGATACCGATTGACGAAGTTGAAAATTATATTGGTCATGCTGTCGGCGGCGTTTGTCCATTTGCCGTTAATGAAGGCGTTCCAATTTACCTTGACGAATCATTGAAAAGATTTGAACAGGTATATCCAGCAGCAGGAAACGAACACAGTTGCGTAAAATTACAGCTTGCGGAATTGGAAAATTTTATTAAATCTGCCGGCTGGATTGATGTTTCAAAACTCAAATTATAAAGGTTACTTAAATGAAAAGTCATATTCCAAAAATATCTGTAATTATTCCTATGTACAACGCTGAAAAATATATTTCTCAATGCTTGCAAAGTTTGTTAAATCAATCGTTTCAAGAATTTGAAGTTATAGTAGTTGATGATTGCAGTACTGATAACAGTTTAGATGTAGTTAAAAATATTCAGCCTCAATTTGCAAAATATCAAGATCACGTATAAATTCCGGCGGCGCAGGCATTCCGCGAAATATCGGGATCAAACTTGCTCGCGGCAAATACGTTGCTTTCCTTGATAATGATGATCTTTTCACTGACAATGCTTTAGAGGATTTATATAATGCTGCAGAAAATACCCAAGCTGACGTTATTCACACTGAAAAATTTTTGTATGGTGAGTACGATGAAAAGCAGAATGACAATGTTTATCAATTAATTTTAAAGACCGAAGAATTTGGCAGAGCAGTAGATAAAATTACCGTTGAAACTAAGGATTTAACCGAACGAATTAACCTTTATTTGA
>CAJOHI010000064.1 GCA_905234365.1 uncultured Selenomonadaceae bacterium
TTTAATATCATCGCCTTCGCTTCTAATTAAATCATCGTTTATACCGCCATTAATAAATGTATTTGTAGCAAAATTATTTATAGTATCAGCACCATCATCGCCATTAATTGAGGTATTAATATTAAAATTTGTTATGACATCATTACCGTCACCACCATTAATAGTTGCATCAGAAGCTCCATTAACAATAGTATCATTGCCACTTCCACCGTTAATGGTCACATTACTTCCGTCATAAACGTAGATTTCATCATCATCATCAGTGCCTTCAAATACAATATTATTACTTTTGTAAACTTTTGAAGTTACGTTGCCCATTTCATCGACAATCATTATAGGTTTATTTCTAGCATCTTTGAGTTTGATAGAACCTTCACCTATGTTCAATATAACATCAATAACATCGAGTGATGAACTCTTTATAATTCCACTTGTCAAATGGATTGTATCATTTGTTGAATAATTTGTTATGACATCATTACCGTTACCGCTTGAATATTGGAAAATTTCTCCATATTCACTGCTGCCTTGAATTGTGTCATCACCATTACCACCATTAATCGTTACATTGAATCCATTATTATAAATGTAATCAGCGTCATCTCCGCCATTAATTGCTGCGATAGAAGCATAATTACGAATTGTATCATTTCCCTCATCGCCATTGATTGAAGCATTATCATTATGATTTGTTATTGAATCGTCACCCGTGCCACCTTCAATGGTTGCATTATTATGAGTTGTATTAATCCAAACACTATTATCCCAATCATAAGTCGAAGTTATATTGACATTTATGGTATCATTGCCATCGCCAGTAAAGATCTTAATACTATCAGCTTCACTTTTAATGTAATCTGCGCCGGTACCACCATAAATTAAAATGTTAGATGTTTCATTAATAACGGTATCATTACCGTCACCGCCATTGATTGTTAAATTTTCTGCCCCTATACCTGGAAGGATATAATCATCACCTTCTCCACCATTGACCTCAGTATTATTTCCATAAGCTGTAATAGTATCGTTGCCAGCGCCGCCATCAATGGTTTGATTGTTGCCACTGCCGGTGAGAAGTTCACTGCTTGAAGTACCATTAATGACCGAATTATCTTTCCAGGAGTAAGATTTTAATTCATCATAATTATTTGCTGCTTGTCTAGAAAGATAATACCAGAATAAATTACCAACGGTATAGACATTTACGTCTTCACTAAAGGTATTATCAACATTAAGATAGGCTGCCAGAGAGTCGGCATTACCGGCAAGTTCTGTATATCCATCACCGCCACCGGTAATATCCGCCATACCTTCTGTCATATAATTGGGCATATAAGACCAAATATTGAAGTTACACTGTAATACATGAGTAAATTCGTGCGCCAATGTTCCATCAAGACCACCACCAGTTTTATCATCTTCAGTAAAATTAGTATAAGCCATGTTGACAGTTAATGATGGACCAGCCCATGCCCAACCAAAAGCCGTATCGTCATTAACAAAATAGAAAGGTATGGAATAAGGTTTATCTTCAAATGAAAAACCATAAGATTCCTCGATAAGTTTGAGCGAATCTTCCATCCACCAACTGTACAGTCCTTGAAGAACAAGATTTTCAGTTGTAGTCAAAGTATCCTTGTCTATTGTCGATAATGTCAAGGTTAATCCACGTCGTGTGAAGCTATTCACATCTGTAGGCAAAGAAATTGCAGTGCTATTTTCTGGCAAAAGATCGGATTTGGTTTTAATGGACATACCACCCATATCCCAACCGAGAACTGAACCACTGTCATCATTATCGTAAATAATTCCACAATAATCTCTCAAGAATGTCTCGGCATTGTTAGCTTTTCGACAATCAGCAACCATTTTATCAATGACTTCTTGAAGAGAACTAAAACCGGAACAAGCTTTGATAGCTTCGTCTAATTTCTGTCTACTATTAAGTTTAGTATTAGCCATTGATTGTACAAATTTTCTAATGACATCTTTAGGTAAAAGACCAGTACTATAAAGTTGCGTTGAAGTTCCACTTGAATCTTTGATAGTAATGGCGTGATTCTTCATATTCTTCAGCGTCAATGAACCATTGCCAATGTTAAATACCAAATCATTTCCGCTAAACATGGTATTGTCAATTTGTCCTGAAGCAATATGAATGGTATCTTCGCCGCTGTAATTTGTGATAATATCATTGCCGTCGCCACTTGCATATTGGAATATCTCTGCACAACTGCTGCCAGTTAAAGTATCATCACCAGAGCCACCATTTATTGAAACATTGTCACCATAATAATTTTCAATCGTATCATTACCATCTCCGCCATTTATTAAAACATTGTCACCATAATAATTTTCGATCGTATCATTACCAGCCTCGCCATTTACCGTAACATTCATTTGAAAATTTTTAATTGAATCATTATCTGCAGTACCTGAAATAATAGTATTAATTTTACTATAATAATTTTCAATAACAGCCACAAAAATCGCCTTCCTTTAAATCAAGATAAAATTAATTACTCAATTTGATTATAAATCATCTCATTCATTAAACGCAAGAAAAATATTCTTGTTTATATTGTGCAAAAAATAAATATTTCAATTAATATTAGCAAAAAACAAGTAATTGACAAAAATTCTAAACATTGATAACATGTAAACTTAGCTTTTTAAATTTTTTGTTGATTAAAGTAGGTATTAAATATGATTGAAATTTTTATGCTTCAGCAACGTGGACTAAGAGCCGGTGATTGTCCTGAATTGATGAATATTAATGCTCCCAATATTGTTATTGATATTCATAAGGCTTATATTGAGGCAGGTACTACTATTATTACAACTAACACGTTTGGTGCTTCTCCGTTAAAATTGGCTCATTACGGATTATCAGACAAGACGGCTGAAATTAATCGTGCTGCTGTAAAAATTGCAAGAGAAGCTGCCGCCGGTAAAAATGTTAAAATTGCAGGTGACGTTGGACCAACCGGTAAATTTATTGCGCCGCTAGGTGATTTAGACTTTGAAGGTGCTTATAACAATTTTCGCGAACAGATAGCTGCACTTGCAGAAGCCGGCGCTGATTATATAATCATTGAAACTTGTATTGACTTGCAAGAGATGAGAGCAGCACTCATTGCGGCACATGACGTTTGTAATTTGCCCGTTATCTGTCAATTTTCTTATTCGGAAGATGGCAGAACTGTAACCGGCACCAATCCACAAACTGCTGCGGTTTTACTTGAGGCTATGGGTGCTTCCGTTATTGGCATCAACTGTTCGCTTGGTCCTGAGCAACTCTTGCCAATCGTCAAAGAACTAGCGGAAAACTGCAATGCGCCGATTAGTGTTCAACCAAATGCAGGCATGCCTTATCTTGAGAATGGCGAAACCAAATTTCCAATGGACGCTGTAACTTTTGGAAGCTGGGCGCCAAAACTCATTGAAGCAGGTGCAACTTATCTCGGCGGCTGCTGCGGAACGACGCCAGAACATATTCGCGAAGTTGTAAAATCAATTAATAATAAAAATTATTCTGCGTTACGCATTCCAAATTACAAATTAAAATTGACAAGTCGTAGTAAAACTGTCACTATTGATAAATCGTTACCGACAGTGCTGATTGGTGAGAGGATTAATCCAACTGGTCGCAAAAAATTAGCCGCCGAGATTCGCGAAGGTTCATTTTTAAGCGTCAAAAAGGAAGCAATCAATCAAGTTAAAGCTGGTGCAAAAATCCTTGATGTTAATATGGGTGTTGGAGGTATTGACGAAGCGGCGGCGATGAAACATGCTGTAACTGAAATTTCACAACTTACCGATGCACCTTTATGTATTGATACCGGCAATGTTGAAGCATTAGAAGCGGCATTGAGAATTTATCCTGGTCGAGCGCTGATTAATTCCGTAACTGCCGAACCGGAACGCCTTGAAAAATTTCTGCCTCTTGCAAAAAAATATGGCGCTGCAATTTTGTGCTTGCCAATCACTGAAAATGGCGTACCAAAAACGGCTGAAAAACGTGTTGAAGCAGTTTCAAAAATTATTGACGAGGCAAAAAAAATTGGTCTCAAAGACGGCGATTTTTTACTTGACGGTTTAGTTATGACAATTTCGGCTGATTCTAACGCTTGTCTTGAAGTGTTGAAAACCTTAAAAATATATCGCGAAAAATTTGGTTATCCGTCAACAATGGGATTAAGCAATATTTCATTCGGTTTGCCAAATCGTCCTTTGATTAATTCAACTTTCTTTGCGATGTGTCTTTCTGCTGGTCTTGATGCACCAATTATGAATCCATATGATGAACTTATGCAAAGTACTTTGAAGGCTTCTGCCGCATTGATTGGCAAAGACCCTAACGGTTTGCAATTCAGTAAACTTGGACAACTCAGCGGTTCATTGACTTTCAACAAAGATGACTCCAAAACTGTCAAAAAAAGCGATCTTGACGCATTGAGTGCAATCAAAAACGCTGTAATTGAAGGTGACAAAGACGGTATTAATGATTTGGTTAAAGTCGCAATCAAGAGCGGCTACGATTCAAATGAAATCACCGAAAAAGCACTGACGGCGGCAATGAATGATATAGGCGTTGATTTTGGTACCGGAAAATTATTTTTGCCTCAAGTCTTGCTTTCCGCTGAAGTCATGAAAACAGCTTTTGACACAATCAAAGAACTGTTGCCGACACAAGAGCAGACCAACAAAGGAACAGTTGTAATTGCGACGGTTAAAGGCGATGTTCATGATCTTGGCAAAAATATAGTTGCGGCGCTGCTAAGTAACAGCGGATTTAAACTCATTGATTTAGGCAAAGATGTTGATTCAATGGAAATTGTCAAAGCAGCGATCGAAAATAATGCTGATATTGTCGGACTTTGTGCATTGATGACAACAACGATGACTCAAATTGATAAAGTTATTGCTGATTTAAAATCGGCAAGTTGTGAAGCCAAAGTTATGGTTGGCGGCGCTGCAGTAACTCAAGAATACGCTGATTCAGCAGGTGCAGATGCTTACGCTAAAGACGCTGTTGAAGCAGTTAAACTTGCTAAAAATTTGCTTGGTTTAAATGATTAATTAACCATTAAATTTGCGGCGAATGGCAGTATCCTCGAAGCAAAAATAATCCGGTCTGTGACGAGATTCTATATACTCAAATTGTATATCGTCACCATTGAAAACACGTTCACTTAAAATAGCAAGACAATTATAATCTTCAAGTTCAAGATACTTTTTATTTTTTAAAATTTCTCGTCAGTTTCGTAGGCTTCACTTAAAAGGTGTTCCTGTTCTTCAAGTTTGCGCCGTTCAAAGGCACGTTGAGCAAAAATACTCGGCATGGCAACACCTATTGCAATTCCTAAAATTATCAATACGGCATCAACACCGCTTTGAATCGCTCTTAAAAGTCCGTCAACGTCTAAATCTCTGATATTGATAATTGCAAACAGCAGACGATAAATCAAAACACCTGGTACCATTGGAATTACTGAAGGTACAGTCAATACCTGCGTTGGTGCATGGAGCCAATGGACCGCCCAAATACCTATTATGCTTACAAACGTTGCACCGATAAAAGTTCCGGCAACGGAAGATTGATGTAACTCAAAAATGCAGAAATTTCTTGTACATACGGCTATGATACCGCCAATCGCGGCAGCAAATAACAATCTCGGCGGCAGATTAAATAAAATCGAAAAACCAACAGCACCGGCGGCAGCTCCAAAGGCAAATATACCGTAATCATTTTGCGGAACCATATGCAAATCTGTAAACATTTCAACGCCAAAAATACCAACTGCCATTACAATTCCAAATGTCATTGCGCCAACAATTATTAAAGTGTGAACCGTTCGAGCAACACCGCTCATCAACAATGTATTTATCATGTCGCTGATTGAATTTATTAACGGAATGCCTGGCACTAAAAATAATGCTGAAGCAATAATCGGGTGCCAAGGAGTTGCGGTCGGCAGAAAATGAACAAGATAAGCCGCCGAAGTTGCAATAAAAGCTGAAAAGGCAACATTTACATATGGATTTATTCCCATTCGTCCGCAAAAAATCTGCGCTGATTTACCTAGAATTGCACAAAGAGCAGTATAAAAGAAAGCTGCCATGTCACAGCCAAAAAGTGTACAGAATCCTCCGCAGGCAAAACCGGTTGCAAGAATTGTCAGCCATTCTGGATAATATCTTGCGTGGCTTTCTATATTGTTTAAATTGTCTTCAAATTCTTCAAGCGTGTAACGATCTCTTAAAGCTCGCCATGTCAATTTACTTATAGCGGAAATTACTCTCATGTCAACCGCATGTTTGTGACATTTTCTAAAATTTGTGTAAGAATGTTCTTCATCGCTGATATTTAACATTAACGTAGTGTACATTATATGAAGGTGAAATTTATCTTCGTCAATGCCCATATAAGCTGCGACACGTTTCATGTCACGAATGATTCTAATCGTGTCAGAACCATTTTCCATTAATAGTTGACCGGTCGTTAATAATAATTCCGTCTTTTTGCCAATCTCAGAAAAAGTGTCATGCAAAATTTCTCGTTGTTCATGATAAGAAATCGTCTCATTCAAATTTATCAAACCTCCAAGTTTTATTATAACTTTCGTCTATTAAAATCTTGATTTATCTTTTAACTTAGTCTATAATCGAATTGTATTTAGTATATCATAAAAATTTTTAATGTGTAATGTGTAATTATAATTTCCAATGTAAATTTTTATGGAGGTTAAATTACTTGTCTATTTAATGAAAGGGTTGAACTAAGTGGAGCTGCGGCAGTTAGAATATTTTTGTAATGTAGGTATGTTTGAGAACTTTACACGAGCGGCACAAGTGCTGCATGTATCACAACCGTCAGTAACGAAAGCTATTAAATCGCTTGAATTGGAATTGCAGCTTACACTTATTGACAGAAGTCAAAAGCGAATCTCACTGACTGAAGAAGGCAAAATATTTTTAAAACACGCACAAAAAATTATGCAAGACGTTGAAGAAGCCAGACAGGACATGCAACAATTCAAAATTCAAAGAGAGAATGTCATTAAATTTGGCTTACCACCAATGGTTGAAGCATATCTGTTTCCGAACTTTTTTATAAAGTTTACGGCGGCATATCCTAATATTGCGCTGGATATTCAAGAATTTGGCGATTCTATCGAAATTCAACAGAAACTCAAAGACGGCGTACTTGACTTTGGCATTATAATGACTCCAATAGATGTTAAACAAAGTCTGTCGATTAATCTTCTCAGCGATGAATACAGTTTGTGTTTGCCTAAGTCTCATTATCTTCTGAAACGCAAAGAAATTACTTTTGGCGACCTCAGAAACGAGAAATTTATTTTGCAGCAGATTGGCACATATCAACATCAAAAAGTTTGCGAATGTTGTGCTAAATGTGGCTACAGTCCAAATATTTTGCTTTGCACTTCACAACTAAAAACCATTAAACAACTCGTAATCAATGCTGCCGGAATATCAATACTGCCTAACTTTGTCTTGCGTTCCGAAACAGACTTTGCCTATCGTGCATTAACTCCGCCTATAAAGTTTAACGTATCTTTAGCTTGGGGAAAATCTAAAGAATTGCCGGCAAATTATCATAGTTTTGTTGATTTCGTTAAGTCTTCATTTACAATTCAATAATTGAATTTAGATAATTAGTTGAAGGGTGATTTATTTGCAGCTTCGTAAGCTGGAAATGTACGGTTTTAAAACTTTTGCAAGTAAGACTATATTGGAATTTGACGAAGGTTTGACGGAGATTGTCGGTCCAAACGGTTCAGGTAAATCAAATATTATTGATGCAATACGCTTTGCGCTTGGTGAATTGAATTTAAAAACCATAAGAGCGAACAAAGGCGTTGAGCTGATTTTTTCAGGTGGACAGCAGCGCAGAAGCAGTGGTGTTGCTGAAGTTTTGCTTACTTTTGATAATTTCGGAAAAATTCCTATTGAATTTAAAGAAATTGTCGTCAATCGCAGAATTTTTAACACCGGTGAAAGTGAATTTTTTATAAATCGCAGCCGCTGCAGACTCAAAGATATTGTTGACATGTTTGCTGATACCGGTCTTGGTTCCGGCGGCATTAGCATTATTAGTCAAAATCGCGTTGAGGAAGTTTTAAAGGCAAAACCGGACGAACGGCGTATTTTTTTTGAAGAAGCTATCGGCGTTACAAAATACAAAAATCGAAAGCGCGAGACATTACAACGAATCGACGATACGGAAAATAATTTACTTCGCGTTGCGGATATCATTTCCGAAATTGAAAATCAACTTAAACCATTGTCAATTCAAGCTGAACGCACAAATAAATATAATACTCTTGATAGTGAACGACACGATTTGAAATTAATTGAACTTCAACGAAAGCAACAAGATTTGATTGATAATTTAAATCAACAAAACAAGCTGAAGCAGACAATTAACGATAATTTAACTGAATTGCAAACGAAATTTAATGATTTTGAAGTGGACAAAGAGCAGTTAAGCAAAGAAATTGTTGATATTGAGCAGAAAATTTTTTCACAATCTGCAGATAACGAATCAATAAGGCGGCAATTTGATAACACTTCTAAAGAAATTGCGAAGTTGACGGAACGAAATGAGCAAAGTCAAAAAATTATTAAGCAAAATAAACAAAATCAGCAAAAACTGTCTACAGACTTAGAAACATCAAATGCCAATCTTGCAGCGCTTAAATCGGCTTTAAATCAACAGCGTGAAGAATTTGTTAAGCAACAACAATCGCTTAAAACTGCTCAAAAAGAAAGTGCCGAACTTGAATCAAATTTACAGACTCATAATGAGCAGCGGCGTCAATTTGAAAATATAGTTGCATTACTCAATAAAAAATTATCGACGACTCAAAATGAATTGTTAATTGTTGAGCATGATTTATCTACATTTTCAGAGCGCCAACAGTCTTTTGAGGCTAATGAAAACGGTCTTCTTGAGGAAATCGCAGCACTAAACAAGGAAGTTGAAATTTTGAATCTTCGGCAGCAGACATTAGACGAAACAAGCGCTCAAATTAAATTGCGGCATGAAGAATTAAACACTTCATTAAAATTTGAAACTCAAAATTATAGAGCGTTGAAAAATGAAGTGGAATTGCAAGTGCAAGAGCGACGCGAGATTGAAACGAAATTGCAAATTCTTCAAAAAATGAAGTCAAATTACGAGGGTTTTGCAAAAGCTCCGAAGGCAGTGTTGACGAGTAAAGCAGCATGGCGAAATAAAATTTGCGGTGCCGTTGGTGAGTTATTGACGGTGCCTGTTGAGTTTACAACGGCGATAGATATAGCTTTAGGCGGCAATGTAAATAATATCGTCACGGAAGATGAAGAAACGGCAAAATTGGCGATTGAATTTTTAAAACGTGACAGACTTGGCCGCGTAACATTTTTGCCACTTTCAAGGATTGTAACTTTGATGTCGCTATTTGACATTCAAGAAGCAGGAGTAATAGGATTTGCAAATAAATTAGTTAAAACTGAAAAGCGATTTCAAAAAGTTGCTGATTTTTTGTTGTCAAAAACGCTGATTGTTGATAACATTGACAGTGCCTTAAAAATTGCAAAACGTCACAATATAAGAATTGTAACTCTTGAAGGCGAAGTGCTCAACGTCGGCGGTTCTATCAGCGGCGGCAGCAGTAGACAGGTCGAGAGTAATATTTTTAGTCGCTCCGGCGAAATTTTTACGCTTAATTCAAAATTGAATGTTGCCATTGATAAAATCGACACTTTGCAAAATCAAAAAGCAACTTCGGAAAAAAAATTAAATTCCCTCAACGAAGAAATTGCAAATTTAAGCGAGAACTTTAATTCGGTCAAGGTTGAAAACGCTGAGGTTCAATTCAAAATCACTCAAACGAATAAATTACTTAAAGATAAGCAAAAAAATTTAAATGATCTAAGAGATTCGCTTTCAAAATATAATATTTCGATTGATGAACTCAACAGGCACAAAAAAAACAGTGCCGAATTAATAGCAACACTGCAAATTGAAATTGATGAGACTAATGTTAAATTCAATGCGGCAAAATCAGAAAACAGCGAAATTGAGCAGAAATTTAAAATTATCAACAAGAAGTCAAAACAATTAGAAATTGATTGTGCAGTACACGAACAAAAAATTATCCGTACTGAAAGTCAAATTGAATTGTTGCAAAATCGAATATCTGCCGAAATATCGGAATTAAAAAATTTGCAGGCAACTCAAAAATCATTGCTAAAAGATTTGTCAGCAGATGCCGTAAAAATTGCAAAACTCAACAAGGAAACTGAATTAACGCAAACAAGATTTTCATACGGTCAAGAGCAATTAAATTTGCTACATTCGGCAAAAATGGATAAATTGGCAAATGTTGCAACATTGGAAAAAGATTTGCGCGAAGTCAATCGAAAAATTTCTATAGCAAAAAATCAGTTGCATGATATAGAACTTGTTATCTCGCAACTTCAAATTAAAATTGTCGACTATCAAGATGAATCGGCTAAAATTGGTAAAGTTGCTGAAATTGTTGACGATTTAAAATTGAGCAATGAATCAATATCAACGCGATTAAATGAAATTGAAACTGCATTGCAGGAGATTGGCGCAGTAAATCCGAATGCACCGCAGGAATTTTCAGAGTTAAACGCACGCTGCGAATTTTTGAAAAAGCAACTTAACGACTTAGAATCGGCAAAAAACAATTTACAAGTTCTGATGACGGAAATTGACGGAAATATTGTTACACAATTTGACAACGCCTTTAAAAAGATACAAGAATTATTTTGCGACGTTTTTGTCAAACTATTTGGTGGCGGCAATGCTAAATTGGAGTTGACTAATCCAAATGATTTATTGCAAACCGGTGTTGAAATTACCGTAGCACTTCCAAAGAGGAAACGGCAGCCGCTATCATTGCTTTCAGGTGGTGAACGTGCGTTGACGGTTATAGCGTTATTGTTTGCTTTTCTAAAATTTCGACCTGCGCCGCTTTGTATTCTCGACGAAGTTGATGCACCACTTGACGAAGCAAATTTGTTGCGATTTGGCGGCTTTTTAAGAGAATTGGCAAAAGATACGCAATTTATAGTAATAACTCATCGCAAGTCAACTATGGAATTTGCAGATAGAATTTACGGTGTCACAATGGAAAATGGCGTATCAAAAATATTATCAGTAAATTTATCGACAGAAATCGCTTAAAAAAATTTTATCAATACATTTAACAATTAAATTAATACTATTGGTGGTTAGAAATCGTTATGGACAAAGCAGATTTAATTGAAATCTTTTCATCAATTCAAGGTGAGGGAAATTACGTAGGCTGCCGTCAAGTCTTTGTGAGATTTGCCGGTTGTAACCTTCATTGTAATTATTGCGACACGAATTTTAATGAACAGGAGTTTTGTGATTTTGAAATTTCCGCCGGTACAATGAAATTTCGACAAATAAGAAATCCCGTCACGGCTGAAGAAGTTGTAGGCGCTGTCAATGCTTTAATTTCGGAAGTGTCGACACATTCTATCAGCTTTACCGGCGGCGAACCTTTGCTGCAATTCAAATTTATTGAAAATGTCATTAAACGCTTAATGGTTGCACATTCTCACTGTCCCAAATTTTTTTTAGAGACAAACGGCGTACTTTATAAAAATTTGTCAAAGATAATAGACTTACTTGATATTATCAGCATGGATATTAAATTGCCAAGTGTCACAAATGCCGACTTCTTTGATTTGCACCGCAAATTTATTGAAATTGCAAAATCAAAAGATTTGTATATTAAAATTGTAGTGACTAATGAAACTACGATTGAAGAATTTATAGCTGCGGTTGAAATGATCGCTTCGATATCCAGAAATATTTCATTAATTTTGCAGCCAGTTACTCCGGTGAGAAAAGTACAGCCGATAATTCCTCATAATTTGTTATGCTTTCAAAAATGGGCGTTAGAGTATCTTGATAATGTCAGAGTTATTCCGCAAACGCATAAAATTATAAATTTGCTGTAGTCATTTTCCGAGATATGAATAATAAGCCGCTTTCATTTCTTCTCGCGTCTTTGGAGAGTTCCAAAGTTCTCCAATGGCGCTTTTTCTTATGCCTGCACTTAAATGTGCGAATAAATCTGGAAATTTCTTGCTAAGTTCGGCAATCAATTCCTTAACCGTTTGTCGATTAGTCTTGCCGTCAATCGGACAAGGCGATTTGATAACATTAAAATTACTCTTACGAACAAATTTTGAAATCTCAAATTCACGAAGATATACAAGCGGACGAATGACAGTTATTTTTGAGCGGTCAAGATAAGTTTTAGGCGTAAAAGTTGTCAACTGTCCACTGGAAAGCAAACTCATCATAAAAGTTTCAACGGCGTCGTCAAGGTGATGAGCGTAGGCAACCTTATTTGCGCCTATTGAATTTGCATAGCGATTTATAGCGGCACGGCGAAAGTAAGCACAAGTAAAACACGGTTTTTTATTTGGCGTTGCTTCAATCACTCCGGCAATATCAACATCTTCAATCGCGTGGTCAATATTTAAGTTTCGGCAAAAATCCGTTAAAGAATCAACATTAAAGTCAGCGTTAAATTTTGGATTAATTGTTAATGCGGTCAATGTAAAATTTTTTTTGAAACGCTGCTTTAATAGAGCAAGTGCATAAGTTAAAAATAAACTATCCTTGCCGCCGCTGAGACCGATTAAAATTTTGTCGTCTTCGTCAATCAATTCAAATTCAACAACAGCACGAGTTAATCTGCTGAACATACTTTTTGATAATTCAATCATAAAAATTTTACACCTCAAAAACTTAAAAAATATTTTCAAAACATTTTAACACGGCTTTGTTTTAACGGCAACACTTGACAAAATACCGTCAATATGTTATCTTAAAAAAACCGCACAACGAGGTTTTAAATTAATGTAAATTTGATATACATTAAACCGCAGTTGGCGAGTTCATCTGGTGAGGTGTTTTATAAAGTGTATGCAATTATTAAAACCGGCGGCAAACAATACAAAGTCGCTGAAGGTGACACGATTGTCATCGAAAAACTCGACGTTGAAGAAGGTTCTTCCGTGACTTTTGAAGAAGTGTTGACTATTGTTGACGGCGAAGATGTCAAGATTGGTCAGCCTGTTGTTAAAGGTGCAAAAGTTACCGGAACAGTCGAAAAGAATGGCAAAGGTCCTAAAATTCATGTCTTTAAGTACAAGTCAAAGAAAAATTATCGCCGTCGTAGCGGTCATCGTCAACCTTATACTAAAGTCAAAATTGACAAAATTCAAGGCTAATTGATGATTAAAGCTGAAATTTTTAGCAAAAACGGCAAAATCACGGGCTTTTCAATCAATGGTCACAGTGGCAGCGCTCCAAAAGGTCAAGATATTTATTGCGCCGGTGTATCAACTCTTTCTCAGTCAGCTTATATCTGCATAACTGATTATCTGCAAAGAGAAATTGACGGCGATGCAGGTGATGGCAAATTAATTTTGAAATTGAAATCAGAGCCGGACGAATTAACAGAAGTTGCATTTCAGACTATGTTAATTGGACTTAAAGAGATTGAAAAACTGTCTCCAAAATTTGTAAAAGTCATTATGAATTAGCTTTAAAAATTATCTTAAATCTGTAAATTAAAATTGGTGGTGAATATAATGATTATTTTTGATATTCAACGTTTTGCACACAAAAAAGGTGTCAGCTCAACTCGTAACGGTCGTGACAGCGAATCTAAGCGCTTGGGCGTTAAAGAACAGGCTAACACTGTAGTTAAAGCCGGCAGTATCCTCGTTCGTCAACGCGGAACACATTTTCATCCGGGCAACAATGTCGGAATTGGCAAAGATGATACTTTGTTTGCAAAAATCGCAGGCAAGGTTGCTTTTGAGCGCAAAGGTCGCTACAATCGCAAAGTCAGTGTTTATCCT
>CAJOHI010000065.1 GCA_905234365.1 uncultured Selenomonadaceae bacterium
TCAGATGAATCAGAGGTGGACTTTACACGTCGAAAACTTTGCACGAATCAAAGAAGCTGATATTGAAATTTCACCATTGATGTGCTTTATCGGCGATAACAACAGTGGTAAATCTTATATGATGAGTTTGCTTTGGGGACTTCTTTCTTCTGGTGAAGTGATGTTAAATAAATCACATATAGATAAGTTTTCTACATCTACAATTAATTTTCTTGATGAATGGCTAGATAGTAATATTGGTAAGGAGATAATTTTAAATAATGAGATTCAAAAAGAATACGTAAAATGGTTTAATGAACTACTTGGTGAGTGTAAACTGGATTTGGTAAGACATATTTTTAATTATGATATAGAAATTGATAAATTAATTATTAGTAATTTCGAGACAAAAAATGAGATCGTTATAAATGTAAATTTTGATAATGATATGTTTGATTTAGAATTTAAAATTAATGGAGATTTATCTTTTGGACTTCATTCTTTTTCTGGAGAGCGAAAAAAACTTATAAGACAGTTAAATTTTCTTATAAGTTGGAATTTATTGACGAGAGGTTTAACTGCACCTTTACCACCAGCTCATATTGTAGATTATCCTGTATATTTACCTGCTTCTAGGACAGGTTTTATTTTGACTTATACTAACATTGCTAGTAGTGCAATTAAAACTGTATTTTCAAAAAAAAGCCCACCAGATTTAACTGAAACATTGACTTTACCTTATATCAATTTTTTACAAAATCTTATTATGTTAAAAGTATTGAAAAATCCACTGCCTGGAAGAAAAGACCATTTATTAGATTTTTTAAAAAAATATTTAATTAAAGGTGAAGTCAGTCTTAAAGAAGATATAGGAGTTATAAAATATAAACCTAATGACATAGAAAATGAATTATCTATGAGCGTTACTTCTTCTGTGGTTACAGAAATAGCAGCTATTTATTTAATTCTTAACAGTCATCACAATTGTCCATTATTTATTATCGAAGAAATTGAAGCACATTTACACCCTGAATTACAAAAAAGAATTGCACAATTTACTATTCGCCTTATTCATAGTGGTATAAATGTTTGGATTACAACTCACAGTGACACCATACTTCAACATTTCAATAATATGATTAAATTATATAATCGTTCAGAACAAGAGCGTGACGAATTGCTCAAACAGTTCAATTATACTAAAGATGATTTACTTAGTCCTGACGAAATAAATTTATACCAATTTACTCATGAAGATACATATACCACAATAAAATCATTGGAATCAGGAAAATATGGATTTGTTGTACCTTCTTTTAACAAGGCGATTGATGAACTCTCAAAAGAAATTTTCGCATTTCAGGAGGACGACTGAATAATGCTGAAAGAAAGGGTACAATTTGCATTAGATAATTTTTTAATTTCAAATTATTTTATTTTACTATGAACTAATTGAAGAAGACAATAATGGCAAGTCTTTATTAAAATTGCAAGTTGACACAAAAGATAATTTGTGTATGCAACACTACGATAATTCAAAAGTTAAGAAATGTAACTTTATTCGTGATGGTAAAGAATTTCATATGCGTAATTTATAGATCATTTTATATTGAGAAAATATCATAATCATTGGGAGTTACATATGATTGAAATGAAAACTACTATAGGATTTCGGACTTGGTTTGATATTAAATATAAAATGCGTGCAAGTTATTTAAATATAAAGGCATTAGCCGTATTTTTAGGAATTTCATTAGAAGATGAAAATATTTTTGCCTATACCACTTATGAAAAAGAAAATTTTAACATAATGGATATGGATTCTCCAAGAATATTATTACCTAAAGTTGGAGATAGAGGTATAAATTTTAAAAAAGAAGAATGGGACGCAGGTTTTATAACTATTATTCCTATAATGCCAAGTAATCGCAGCACTTTTATTAAATTAAAGCATAAAAAAATAAAAATGGAACGTTCAAATGACGGTAAAATACTGGAAGGAGAAACAACTTTAATATAAAAATGAGGACAAGTTATGAATTTTAAAACTTATTCCTTGAAAGAACTCGCAACTATAAAATATGGCAAAAATCAAAAGCAAGTACAAGATGAAGAGGGAACCATTCCAATATACGGAACTGGCGGAGTAATGGGATATGCCACAAAATCATTATATGATTCTCCATCGGTACTGATAGGACGTAAAGTATCGGTAAAGTAAAATTTGTTTCTTCGCCATTCTGGACTATAGATACTCTATTTTATACTGAAGTTAATTCAGATATTATATATCCAAAATTTTTATATTATGTGATGTCATTATTAGATTTAAATCAGTATAATGAGGGAACAACTATACCAAGTTTGAGAACAGAAACTTTAAATAGATTAGAATTTAATATTCCTTCAATACAAACGCAAAGAAAAATACTTGATATTCTAAATCCACTTGATGACAAAATAGAATTGAACAATCAAATCAACAAGAATTTAGAGCAGCAGGCACAGGCGATTTTTAAATCATGGTTTATTGAAAAAGATAACAATAATAGAAGAATCTGCTATGTTGATGAGTATTTTGCTGTTTCTATTGGTAAAACTCCGCCACGCAAAGAAAAGCAGTGGTTTTCAATGAATAATAATGATGTTAAATGGGCTTCATATGGCAAATTGTGGAGTTTATATTTTGAAAACATCAGAATATCTAACCAAAGCTGCTATTGATAAATTTAACGTTGTTATCGTTCCTGAAGATGTTGTGATATTGAGTTTCAAGTTGACGATTGGTAGAGTTGCTATTACAAGTGAACAAATGGTTACAAATGAAGCAATTGCACATTTTAAAACCGATAACAAACTTATAAATCCATATTTGTATTGTTATCTAAGGAATTTTGATTATTATTCGCTTGGTAATACAT
Source organism: uncultured Selenomonadaceae bacterium (assembly GCA_905234365.1). Classification (GTDB taxonomy): domain Bacteria; phylum Bacillota; class Negativicutes; order Selenomonadales; family Selenomonadaceae; genus Quinella. Next base: position 2,901 of record CAJOHI010000065.1, read on the forward strand.
CTTCAATAGCAACTGCTGTAAATTCTAAAATCATAAAAAAGATGAAATTTATTGTACCAACAAATGAAGAATTGGAGAAATTTAATAAATTTGCAATACCAGCATTTAACATTATAAGATTAAATCAACAAGAAATACAAAATTTAATTGATATACGTGATTCATTGCTGCCAAAATTAATGTCCGGCGAAATTGATGTTTCTAATGTCGATTTATGATTGAACATAATAGAAATAATAATGATAGATCAAAAATTAATCAATCAAACTGAATCTTACATTAATGAGCACTATATTAGTCCTGAGTGGCTGAGAGAACAAAAACAACAAGGTTTCAAGTTTTCTATAAATATGCGTCTTGGTGATTCTCCAAGCGAAATTAGACGTACCGAGAGTATAATTAGGATATTAAAAGATAAAATCGGGCTTGCCAGCAATTATTTTTCTGACTATCTTTTTATGGGCGATCTTAATAACGATAAACTTGCGGATTTAATGGCAAAATGGTTGCATGAAAAGAAGTTAGATATTAATTAAATTTACTCATAATTTTGATTATATTATGTCGCAAATTGCGGCTTTTTTTATTTTGTTTATTTTAAGTTTTTTATTTAGTGTTATATCATCTGCCATGTTTTGCAAGACGCTGCAAATATTGACCGTACTCATTTTTTGAAAGTGGTTCTGCTAGTTTTAAAAGCTGATTTTCATCAATATAATTCATACGATAAGCGATTTCCTCAATACATGAAATTTTAAGACCTTGTCGCGTTTGAATCGTATGAACAAATTCACCGGCCTGTAGCAACGATTCATGCGTACCGGTATCTAACCAAGCATAGCCACGACGCATTTTTTCAACACGCAATTTTCCTTGATTAAGATAAACTTTATTAACGTCAGTAATTTCCAATTCACCACGAGCACTTGGTTTAATTGATTTAGCCACGTCAACAATAATATTGTCATAAAAATAAAGACCTGTAACGGCATAATTTGACTTCGGATTTTTAGGCTTTTCCTCAAGACTGATTGCCTGTCCGGTTTCCTTATCAAATTCAACTACGCCATAACTTTGCGGATCATTGACATAGTAAGCAAAGACAGTTGCGCCGTCATCTTGAGAAGCAGCACGTCTAAGAGCCTTAGTTAAATCCGCGCCGTAGAAAATATTATCGCCTAAAACCAAAGCACATGCGTCACCGTTGATAAATTTTTCGCCTATCAAAAATGCCTGTGCCAAACCTTCAGGCTTAGGTTGCGCTGCGTAACTAATTGACAATCCTAATTGATCACCATCTAAAAGTAAATCTTGGAATAGAGATTGATCCTGCGGTGTCGTGATAACTAAAATTTCACGAATACCTGAAAGCATTAAGACAGACAGAGGATAATAAATCATCGGCTTATCAAAAACCGGCATGAGTTGTTTTGATACAACTTCCGTCAAAGGGTAGAGTCTTGTACCTGCACCACCTGCTAATATGATACCTTTTTTAATCAAAATAAACACCTCCACATATTACAATCAAAATTATTATACTATACTGAAAAATGTTTTTCAATTATTAATCTCAAACAACATTATTTAACGTTGACAAGGTGTCGGCTTTTTTTATTTCAACAAATATCGTAAGCAAGTGCAAGCGTTACCACATCTGCCTCAACACCTTCAATTACTGAGCGAGCCTGTTTGCCGCTGCCGCCGTGTGATTGAGTGAGCGTAATTCGGGTTAGTCCATTGCCGTCAAAATATTGACCTTAAATCTTTCAGGTATAAGCATTTCAACCACGCTCCTGATAAAAATAAAAGTCTAGCAAATTTATTGTAAAAACTTCTAGACTTAATTTTCAAAATGATAAGTTATCTATTTTATTTTGTCAATGATTCTTTACAAACTCATTTTTAAAACCTCGTCAAGAATTTTAATAACTTCGTCGACATGTTCTTTGGTGATAATCAGCGGCGGAATAAATCTTAAAACTTTTCCAACGGTACAGTTAATAATTGCGCCTCGTTTCATGCACTCATTGACGATTTCAACACCGGAAAGTTTATTTTGATTCGTCAATTCAGCACCAAGAAGTAAACCTTCACCTCTGACATCAGCAATTAAAGTTGAATATTTAGCTTTTAGTCCAACAAGTGCACCTTTAAAATAATCGCCAACTTCAACCACATTAGTTAAAAATTCTTTATTCGGAATTGTGTCCAGAACAACGTTAGCTGCAGCACAAGCCAGTGGATTGCCACCAAAAGTTGTGCCGTGATCTCCAGGTTTAAAAGCTGCCGCAACTTCTTCTGTCACAATAAAAGCACCGATTGGAACGCCGCCGGCTAAACCTTTTGCTAATGTCACAATGTCCGGCTTAATTCCATAATTTTCGTATGCAAAAAATTTTCCGCTGCGACCAATACCACATTGAATTTCGTCAAGAATCAACAATGCTTTATACTTATCGCAGAGTTCACGAACTTTTTTAAAATAATCGTTCTTAGGTGGATATACGCCGCCTTCACCTTGAATGGTCTCCAACATTACGGCACAAGTCTTGTCGTTCATCGTCTTTTCAAGTTCTTCAATGTCATTGTAATGGACATAGTCAAAACCACCAGGCAGCGGCTCATAACCTTCTTGATAATGCGGTTGACCGGTTGCCGTTAAGGTTGCAAGTGTTCTGCCGTGAAAACTGTTCCAAGCCGTGATAATTTGTGATTTTTCCTTGTCAATATTGTGAGCAAATTTACGAGCGATTTTCATAGCGCCTTCATTAGCTTCAGCACCACTGTTACAGAAAAATGCCCTATTTAATCCGCTCAACTTGACGAGTTTGCTTGCAGCGTCAGCTTGTGCTTGCGTGTAATAAAGATTTGAAATGTGAATTACTTTTGCTGCCTGTTCTGAAATTGCATTAACAAGCGGTTTGTAATTATGACCTAAAACATTGACGGCAATTCCGGCGAGAAAGTCAATATATTTGTTGCCTTCGTTGTCGTAAGTATAAACGCCTTCGCCGTGATCTACAACGATTTTATAGCGATTAAATACCGGCAAATAGTCTTTGGCATCCTTATCAAAAATTTGTTTAGCTGTCTCTTGCATATCAACTTGCCTCCAAAATATTTATTATCTATCACAAATATATTTTAAAATTATTTTCAGAAATGTCAACACGTTTTTAAATTCAAAAAAATAAGATTGAGGATTAACTCAACCCAAATTATTAACTAAAGTTTTCGATAAATTATATCTGATTAATCATTATGTCTTGCTGCCATTGCTGCCGAAATAGCTGCACCTAATCCGCTGCCGCCGGTATCAAGCATAGTATCAACTTTTGCTGCTTCTTCTCCGAGCAATTCTGAAAGCGCTTTATTAATATTTTCCTTGACAAGCGGCATTTTTTCGTAAACCGAACCGTCAACTGCAATATGTTGCTTATTAATCTTACCGGAACCTGCACGCTGCCAAATTATTCCAACAAATGCTGCCGTAACAATTCTTGCACTTCTGACGACAATAGCGGTTGCAAGTTCACGAATCTTTTTAGCATCTTCACTGTCCACATCTTTATTTATTCTGTCTTTGATAATTGCGCTAATTCTGTCGCCGTCAACGCTTTCGTCCATGAGAATGCTGGAAATGTCAATAGCTGTAAAATCATATTTCTCGCCTGCTTCGTCAAAGAGTTCAGCAAGCGCCATTCCAAAGAGTTCACCGAGATAGCGACCGGAAACCATTTTTTCAAGGCGCTGTTCACCAGGTTTTTCGGAGTTTTCGTCGTATTCTTTGTCGAAACGATTCGGAGTAAGTTTCATGAAGTTGCCACTTTCAAGATTGAGAATCATTCCGCCAACTCCGACATTTTCAGGATCATTGATTGACGATTCGAGATAGCAATTATTTTGACCAGTAGCATAAATTGAACCAATATAAGTATCCGCATGTTGATAGGCAGCACTGAGAAGTACGGCGACCGTATCATTTATGACGGAAATCGGTTCTACGTTAATCAATCCGCGACGCTCTAAGGCTTCTTTGAGCAAATCATTAACAATATGACCTTCAACGCCACTGGTTGCAAATTCTTTTGTCCAGATAATTAATTTAGCGTTGTAAAGATTGGTTTGACTTGACGGAAAACTGAAAGTGTGACCGAGATAAAATTTAGTCTCATGGTCCTTATCAACAGCTTCGTCAATGAGTTCGGCCAAGAAATCAAACATTTCTTCAGCCGTTGAACCGACACCAACATAATCATATTCGCCAGGCAAAATTAAAGGTTTGCCGACTTTTTTTGTGACTTCAAAGCGTCCGGCACCTTCAAGTTTAATTCTTGAAACGCGAACATTTGTGCCGCCGAGATCGAGAGCAAGATACTCGCCTGTTTCCTTGCCGGTTGGAAGTCCGACATAGGATTTTAACATTCTGAGTGAGGATTCTTTTGGATCATTAAGACCAAGTTTCAAATCTTGACGAAAATTCGCCGCAATTTCTCTGAGTTGTTCTGCATCAACGGTAAATTCATTAATGATAGATTGAAGTAATTGTCTATCCAAAGCCATAGTTACACTCCTCTCGCAAAAACGAAATTTTTTATTAATATTATTATAACATTTTTTTTAAGAGTTGCGTACAAATTTTTTTAAAATTATGAAATATTTTTTTATCGAAATGACATTTTAATTTTTATATTCCGCCGCCAATTTTTTAAACAACGGCAATGAACGCTCAATAGTTTCAGTTTTAATACAATAAGCCGCACGAAAATATCCTGGACAGCCAAAATCATTTCCTGGAACTAATAACAAATCATATTTCTTGGCACGCTCACAAAAAGCGTAATCGTCGCTCTCAAGACATTTCGGAAAGAGATAAAAAGCGCCTTGAGGTTTATTGCAAGTAAAACCGGCGTCGATTAAACCGTTATAAAGTAATTCAGCATTACGTCGATAAGTGGAAATATCCGACGGCATACCGGCACATTTTGCAATAACAAGTTGCCAAAGTGAAGGCGCATTGACATGAGTCAAAACCCTTGCGGCACCGGCGATTGCTCCATAAACTTTTTCTAAACCATTCGGAACGACAATATAACCGATACGCTCGCCTGGCAATGAAAATGACTTGCTATATGAATAACAAACTAAAGTATTATTATAATAATTAGGCACGTATGGAATTTCGACATCATAAGCAATTTCGCGATAAGGCTCATCACTGATTATAAAAATAGGCTTGTCAAATTCTTCGGACTTTTTAAGGAGAATTTCGGAAAGTCTTTTTATTGTCGCTTCTGAATATACGGCGCCGCTCGGATTATTCGGAGAATTTATTATAATGGCTTTAGTGTGTTCATTGATTGCCTTTTCAAATTCGTCAAAATTAATTTGAAAGTCCTCAACCTGTGCCGGAATTACAATCAATTTACCGCCGACGGACTCAACAAAGCATTTGTATTCAGGAAAATATGGCGCAAAAGTTATAAACTCATCATTGTCTTCGCAAAGCGCCTTGAATGAAATTGTAATTGCAGCGGCAGCTCCGGCAGTGATGAAAAGATTACTGGCATCATAATTAGTGCCAAAGCGTTCGTTAATACTTTTAGCTATCGTTGCACGAACTTGAGGATTGCCTGGTGCAACCGTGTAACCATGAATCGCCGTTGGTTCCATAGTATTTAGAATTTCTATAATTGTGTCTTTGATAAATTGCGGTGTTGGCACGTTTGGATTTCCTAAACTGAAGTCAAAAATATTTTCCTCGCCGACTTCTGCCGCGCGTTTTCTGCCAAATTCAAAAATCGTACGAATCGTTGACTTTTTCGTACCAAGTTCATACATTTTACTATTAATCATAACTAACCTCACATCAATAATCTGTTAATTTTTTGCAAAGGCTAAAACTTTTTCCGCCATATTTTCGCCTTCGCATACGTCCTCATGAAGAATTTTAGCAGTCTTCAAATTTGCAAGACCTTTTGGTATCATTACGCCGCTGATTTTGTTGAGCTTATCAAGTTGTGCAAATTCACTGAGCTTAGAAATGTCTTCACCAATCGCAGTTAGAACCGCCGGAGCAAATTTATAAGCACTTGCCGTTGAAGCAATAATCATCGGTTTTGTATCTTTCGTCTTGTGAACATATTTACTTGCCACCGACAGCGCTACCGCCGTATGTGTATCAATCAAATAATTTTTATCTTTGAGCATAGCAGCCAGCGTTACACGTGTTTCATCTTCAGCAGCATAATCAGCATAAAAAATTTTTCCAAGTTTCTTTTTAAGGTCAGCGCTGATTTCATATCTGCCAGTAGTGTTAAGATCGCTCATAAGTTTTTTAATCAGTTCAGGATCATTTGTCTCATGATACAAAAGCCGCTCTAAATTGCTGCTTATCAAAATATCCATTGAAGGCGTTATCGTTTTGAAAAATGAGCGATTTCTGTCATAAACACCGGTTTTGAAAAAGTCAGTTAAGATATTATTGATATTTGAAGCGCAAATTAATTTATCAACCGGCAAGCCCATTTTTTTAGCATAATAAGCCGCGAGAATGTTGCCAAAATTGCCTGTTGGAACAGTGATATTAACAAAGTCACCGACGTTAATTTCTTTAGCTTGAATTAAATCGGCATAAGCAGCGAAGTAATAAACAATTTGCGGAACGAGGCGACCCCAATTAATTGAATTTGCACTGGATAATTTAACATTTGATTCGTTAAGTTGTCTTGCAATTTCTTCATCGTTAAAGATTTTCTTGACGCCGTTTTGACAATCGTCGAAATTGCCTTTAACCGCCGTAACATTGACATTTTTTCCGATTTGTGTAACCATTTGAAGTCGCTGAATCTTTGAAACGCCGCCATCAGGATAAAATACCATAACTTTTGTCTGCGGCACGTCGGCAAATCCAGCTAATGCAGCCTTGCCGGTATCGCCGCTCGTCGCAACTAGAATTAAAATTTCACGTGACTCACCGGTTTTTTTGAGAGCAACGCGCATAAGTTGAGGCAACATTTGCAGCGCCATATCTTTAAAAGCGCTCGTCGGTCCATGCCAAAGTTCAAGTATTGCCTTTACGTTGTTTTTATTGGCTTGAATCTTTTTGGCGTTTTCCGGCTTATCACTCATAATAGCAAGCCTTACACGATCATGTATATCAAACCAATCGTAAGCAAGTTCAGCACATTCGTTGAGTTCATCTTGCGTATAGTCAGTTAAAAATCGACTCAAAATATCAACGGCTCTGGCTTCATACCTCATATCTACAAGCGCTTTGATATCCTTGAGTTTAACTTTTGGAATCATATCTGGAACCAGTAAACCGCCGTCAGAAGCAAGTCCTTTCAAAATTGCTTCTGCAGATGTTAATTCTTCCGAATTTTTGCTTCGTGTACTTATGTATTTCAAAATTATCGCTCCTTGAATTTATATCAAATAACCTCAATCTATTATTTATTATCTTTCAAAAATGTAATCAATGGTGCCAATACTTCTGCACTAACCAATGGTTTTTTAATACAACCTTTTGCGCCGGAATCCTCTATCCTTTGCAAAATTTCATCATCATCTGAAGACGTAATCAAAAATGCCGGAATGCTGTGTAAATTTGAATCGCCTTTCATAAATTCCACAATTCTAAATCCATTAATAAATCTCATTTCAATGCTTGCCAATACAACATTGACCTTTTGTTTGCGTAACATTTCCATACCGTCAATACCGGAAGAAGCCGTGATAACTTCATGAGGCAAACTGCTTTCAATCAGCATTTTTGCACGTTTGCGGCTGGTTTCGTCGTCGTCTATAACAAGTATCGTTGACTTTGATTTATTGGTAATTGGTCCAAGTTTTTTACTTACACGATCCACAAGGTCTTCTGGCATGAATGGTTTTTTTACGTAATCTTTTATGCCAAGTTGAATTGCTTTTGATATATGTTTTTTGTCAACTGACGCTGTAAGCATAATAACCGGCATGTTTTTGAGTTTAGGGTCCTCGCGAATCTTTTCAAGTGTTTGAATACCGTCAAAGAACGGCATAACAATATCCAGCAGCACAAGGCGAATATATTGCCGCTTCATAATTTCGATGCCTTGTACGCCATTATCGCACGTTATTACACGGCACGGCAATTTTTTTTCGAGAATCATTTTCGCCATTTGCAGGTTAATTTCGTCGTCATCAATGACTAAAATGACATTGCCTTCGATTTGTTCATTTGACATAATTTTTCTCCTTATCATTTAAGATAATATAAAACATCTATTCGATTAATTTTGAATGATTTTCTTTGATAAATTTGATAGCTTCCTGCTTTTCTTTGTCGGTTGTAAAGTCAGCATTAATCATCTTGCATGCCATATCAATTTGTTTGACAAGCGCTTCATTGCCTTTAATTTCTTGAATCAAGATTGAATACATAACCCAATCTTCATTTTCAAAAGCCTCTTGCAGATTTTTTATAACGTCTGAATCCTGCTGCTCGTCGTACTCATCAGTTGTGAGAGATTGTTCATTATTTACTTGAGTTTCTTCGATGTCTTCTTTGAGATAGCTCTTGCCTTCTTCTACTAATTTGTCGTAAATTTCCATAACTTCAGCATGATGTGATTTAATATAATCTTCACTTTCGTATTTTTCAAGCTCAGAAGTATTTCCAGAAATTAGAATTTTGCCGGACATTTCAAGTTTTTTTGCTGCCTCTGACATTTTTTCACTGCCTATTGATAACGATGTAGATTTCAAAGCATGTACGAAAGTTGTATAATTTTTCCAATCTTCATTATCAAAAGCCTCTTGCATTTTTGATTTTTTTTCATCTTTTAGATTACAAAACATCGTTAAAATGTTTTTATACATATCTTCCATGCCGGCACTGTACTGTAAACCTAATTCAACATTGAGGTATTCGTAATTATTCTGCTGATTCGTTTCTTGTTCATTATCGTTATTAATTTCTGATCCTTCATTTTTTATCGGTGAATGTATTTTTTCAGGCGGCAGATAAGTCATCAGCATTTCTTCAAACGCTCTTGCATCTATTGGTTTGCTTAAATAATCGGTGAATCCTTCCTTCAGGAACATTTCTTTTGCACCGCTGATTGCATTTGCCGTTAAGGCTATCATTGGTACATTTTTTGATTTATTATTTTCCATTGACTTAGCCAATTTTAACGTTTGAATACCGTCAAGACTCGGCATCATTTGATCTAAGAATATTATGTCATACGGTTTTTCCGATAATTTTTTTAACGCCGACATTCCACTTATTGCCGTGTCAACCTGTATTTTTGTTGCTTTTAACAAGCTCGTTGCAACCAATAAGTTCATCTCATTATCATCAACAACTAAAATTTGCAGTAAATAAAACTTGGTAATTATCTTGTTTTACCATAGTTTTTAATTTATCTTTAAAACTGCCAACCACTTCGCTACCTACAACTTTTTGTGGTATCGTGACGGTAAATGTTGAGCCCTCACCGTAAACACTTTCGACATCTATTTTGCCTTTCATCATGTTGACGAGTTTATTTGTTATCGCAAGTCCTAAGCCAGTTCCTTCAATATTTTTATTCTTTTTACTGTCAAATCGCGTAAAGTCAGTAAATAATTTCTTCTTGTCCTCGTCTCGAATACCAATTCCGGTATCTTGAACAGAAAATTTTAACAGTATCTCGCTT
>CAJOHI010000066.1 GCA_905234365.1 uncultured Selenomonadaceae bacterium
GGCATCGACCATTGCAGGAGACATCGTAAGACCTTATTTTTAAGGCGAATGTCGATGATAGCAGAATCCCCCAGCTTTAGCTGTGGGGAGTATGTCAATGATTTTTTAATTGGAGACACCAATGCAAATTAAAAATTTCGCCAAAATTGAATATTTAACTGAATTTGAACTTATTAAACATGAAGGATAGCACAGCCGTTTAAAGTTCACTGCGTCAATTCTTGACAATGCTGAGGAAAGTTGCTTGGATTGCGTTAATAAGACCATTTCTGTTGTGTTTGATGAAAAGCTGCCGATTTTTTATGGTCGTGTCAAATCAGTTGAAGTTGAACATACAATCAATGCGGCAAGAGTTTATGTATCGTGTGTCTCTCTTTCTATTCTTGCTGACGAAAAAATTAAAATGCGAATCTTCCACAATCCTGATAAAAAAAATTTCTGATGTACTCGATAAATCGCGGTTATCTTTAGAGAATTGTGACCTGCGTCTTGCCGGTGAAATTGCTGCTCATGAATATAAAAATGTAATTTTGCAGAATCGAGAAACAAATTTTGTATTTATTAACCGCATTGTCAAAAATATCAATCGCCGATTTTGGATTATTGACACAATGCCGCAAGCTGAAATTCTAATTGATGATTGCGTCAATAAAGCTGTTCGGACAATAAAAAAAATCAAGTTATATCATTGCGAAGAATTAAAGTCGGCAAAAATTCGCAAATGAAATTTACGTCAGAAAACTATTTTGAAATTGGCAGCGTCGTTACAGTCGAAACTGAATCTAAAGACATTACCGAATATATCATTACTGGACTGCGTTCTTACCTTGAAGACGAAGTCTATTTTTTCTGCTATTATTTAGAGAAACACAATATCATGCCTCAACCTGAAAATGATGAGCAGCCAATATTAGCCAAGACAGTTAAACTCAATGCAACGGTTACAAAAATTGATGATCCGAAAAATCTCGGCAGGATTCAAGTTAAATTTGACGACAAATTCATTGAGGATATGGACGAAAAAAATCCGCTTTGGATACCTTATCGCAGTCCATACAGCGGCAAGGAAGGCGGCATTGTATTTTTACCGGACAAAGGCGACGCCGTTGAGGTTTTTTTCACGAATGAAGAAATTTATGCTACTTCGACTTTCAGAGAAAATGCACTTGCTGAGGAATGCCGGAAAGTCATTAATAAGTATATTGGCAACAATTACAAGCAGCGAATCTTTTGGAAGGAAAAGTCACTTGAATTTTTTTCAGACAAGTATAAAATCATCATGAATGAAAAAGGCATTGAACTGTCAGTTGATGATAATTCCATTTTCATTACCAAAGACGGAATTTTATTCAAAACAAAAAATAGCAAAATTTCTATTGCTGACGACGTGGCGATTAATGCAAATAAAAAAATTGAAGTTAAGTCAAAGGATACGGAAGTCAACGCAAGCAGCAAAGTTAAAATCAACGGCAACGAAATTTCAGTTGAAGGCAACGGCGCAGTCAATATAAAATCCGGCAGCACTTTAAAACTTGCCGGCAGTAAAATTGAACTTTGTTAATAAAGGTGAACTATGAATCATAAATTAGAAACTCAGTTGAAGTAAATTATTTCAAATTCTTATCAAACAGATAATGAAGAACGTCAAACGCTTGAGAAAGTCTTATTAAAGTTGGCAGCACATCAAGAAAACTTTTTAGCTGACTTGAAAACTCGAATTGACAAAGAAATTAATAATACATACGATTGGAGCAAAGATTTTAATATTGTTGTTAAAATCGTCAATAATGATGATGAGCCCTTCTCGATTTGAAAGACAGTAAAAACGACTAAAAAAACAAGTAAATCATAACATTTCAAGAAATTTTAAAAGATTGCTCAAAAAAAATCGGAGAGAGCCAACCGAGGGAGCTATGAGGGCGAATAAGGTTGTAGTAAGCCTCAATGTAACGGAAGATGGCAGTTTTAGCCTCACTTCTAGTTCTGAAATCTTGGAAGAAGGTGAATTCGCACTTCAAGCAGCTGAAGAAATTCTCAGCAACGGCGTTATTATAAGGATTACCTTTACGTGACATACTTTGTTGAAAGTGATTGAGAGTGAGAAGCTTTCTGAAATTATGGGAGCAATATTGAGAACCGCGATCAGAGTGGAAGATAAGATTAAAAGGAGGATGTTGGCGATTTATTGCCATTTTAAGTGCCTCACAAACGAGTTTAGAATCAATTCTTTTAGAGAAAGTATATCCAACAATCTTCTTGGTACATAAATCCTTTACAATGGCCAGATATAGCCAACCTTGAGCGGTTTTGATGTAAGTAATGTCACCAACCCAAATCATATTAGGAAGCGGGGGGTTAAAGTTGCGGTTTACCAGATTAGGAGCGATGGGTCTAGAGTGCTCAGAATAAGTTGTGACTTTATAGGCCTTAGTGCGAATGGAATGGATATTGAACTTAACCATAAGGCGATGAATACGCGCTCTGCTTGCCCCAAACTAATGATACATGGAATAGAGCCCAAAGGCAGGATATTTCTGATGAGTGGTGATTATTTCTTTCAAAAGCACTTGATTGCTGAGTGCTCTCTTACTTGGCTTTGGATTTTTACTCTGATAATATCCGTTGCGTGAAACATTCAAGATACGGCATAAAGTACTCACGCAGCAATGGGACTTATTCTCATCTATGAAACGATATTATCCCCTATTGATAGGTACTTACCTGAAGTTCTTGCGAAACTTCTTTAATTGGCATATGTTGGTCGATAATCATGCTGATTGCGCCTTGTTTAAAGGCATTGTCGTAGCGTATACGCCCATTTGATTTTGATTTTGGTTTGTCCATTTTTTTCTATCTCTTTCTCTTATTTTATCACTTATTTTTTGTCCGTCAAAACGAGAAAGCAGGCAAAATCAAGATCGCCAAAAATTTATGCAGTTTTACAGCAGGAACAAGACGAAATAACGCGAAAGAATACTCCGTCAAGTGGCAAATTAATTTGAGGTGACATCATGAGCAACAAAAATTTAGCTGAAGATATTTTATCAATTATCGGTTCTGAAAATATTGTAAATGTTACGAACTGCATGACGCGGCTGAGGCTGCAACTTATCAATAAAAATGATTCTATTGACGATAAAATTAAAAAACTTGACGGCGTATTAGGTATTAATTATTCAGATAATGAACTGCAAATAATTCTTGGACCTGGCAAGGCAACAAATGTCGCGAATGAATTTAAAAATTTGATTCAAAAGCCACAAATTGGTGACGGCAAGGCGCTGCATGAAGAAATTAGAGCGAAGAATGCAACGCCTTCAAAACTCTTTTTAAAAAAAATCGCCGGTATCTTTGTACCGTTGATACCTGCTTTCATTGCCTGCGGATTGATAACCGGCTGCGTTGGTCTTACAATTAAAATTGAACCGGAACTTGTAAATTTGCCGATAATTAAACTCTTGATGATCGCCGGCAATACAATTTTTTTTGGAATGAATCTTTTTGTTGGCTTCAATGCGGCTAAGGTCTTTGACGGCACACCGATACTTGGCGGCATTCTCGCGGCTTTAATCAGTCATCCGAATTTGTCAGAAGTGACTTTAAACGGCGAAAGTCTTTTGCCTGGACGCGGTGGCGTAATAAGTGTTGTTTTAGTTGCAGCACTCGGCGCTTACATTGAAAAGAAGCTGCACAAAATTATACCGGAGATGTTCGATTTATTCTTGACACCGCTGATAACATTTTTAATTGCCGGAACTGCCGCGATTTTCATTTTGCAACCAATAGGCGGCGCAATATCCGAAACGATTGGCAGTTTGGCGACGAATGCGGTTGAATCCAGCGGAGCAGTTGTCGGTTTTATATTGGCAGGACTATGGCTTCCAATGGTGATGTTTGGAGTTCATCAAGCAATGACGCCAATTCACGTTGATTTAATTGGACGTTACGGAGTTACAATCTTGCTGCCGATTTTGGCAATGGCAGGTGCCGGACAAGTTGGCGCTTCGATTGCCGTTTACTTCAAGACAAAAAATAGCTTCCTCAAAAAAACAGTAGCCTCAGCGCTGCCTGTTGGAATTATGGGCGTTGGCGAGCCTTTAATTTATGGCGTAACATTTCCACTCGGCAAGCCGTTTATTGCTGCGTGTATTGGTGGTGCATTCGGCGGTGCAGTTGTGGCAAATTTTATGGTCGGTGCCGCAACACTTGGTATCAGCGGCTTACCTCTTGCGGCTGCAACGAATAATATTGCAATTTACTTTGCAGGTCTTTTGACATCTTATGTGGTCGGCTTTATTGCAACTTGGATTATAGGTTTTGATGATCCTGCAGAATAAATTTTTTAAAAAGTGACTTGTTTTTTTTTTGCTTTATGGTATATTGAAGGCAGTAAAACTTCGTTGTATTGGACGGTGAAATTTATGTTAAAGCTAAACTATAAACTAAAATACTTAAAACAACGTGGTCAAGCAATAGTTATGTATGCGTTAATGCTGCCGATTCTCTTTACTTTTGTCGGAGCAGCGGCGGACTTTGGCTGGTGGTATTTTAATGAATCACGTCTCCAAAATGCGGCTGATGCTGCGGCATTAGCGGGTGCAAATCAAATTGTTGCTTCTGTTGCAGATGAAAAAATCAGGAATAATTTATCTGTTGTTTTTATTAATAAAGTTGATTCTACAGCTGAAGTAACTGATAAACCAACTTCAAAAGTCTCAGAAGAAGCTAAAAAGTATGCAAAGAATAACTTAACCGGTGAAGAATTTACTAACAATGAAGATTACTTCAAGGATTATTCATATGGTGACAAAGTAAATTATAATCCTTTGTATTATGTGGTTGAGCTTAAAGGTAAAGCCAATCATTTATTTTCTATTATGGAAAAATTTGGAAACATGGATACCAAAGCCGTAGCAATAACAAAAATCGCTCAAGTAAATATTATTATGGATGAAGATAAAGATACGTTGGAGAGATTAAAAGTTGGTAATGTAATAATTGGCAACTGGGAAGTTCAAAATGAATATCATAGTAATAAAGAAAATTTTAAGAAAAAATATGGAAATATTTATGACGTAGAAGGAATATTTGACGGAAAATGGAATCATTATAAGACGCCTAACAAAAAAATAACTAATAGCGGCAAAATATTTGGGGAAGAAAATTTAAGCATCGCGCCCGGTAGCAAAAATGAATTTGATACTCCTGCAAATGGCTACAAAAAATATGACTGGAAAGAATTGGAATCTATAAATATAGATTTTTCTCAAGATGTTAAATTTAAACTTAAAAATGGTAAATCCTATTTTACTGAAGACTGGGATATAGGCTATCCTGAACCTACGGAAGAAATTTATAGCATAGAAATACTAAATAATGGAAGTAAGACGGTAAGAACACATTCCCAAATTAATTTCGACGAACCTTATAAAACCCGTCCAGATAAAGAATATCCTGATGTTCTTTGGGCTAGAATCGAAAGTGAGCCTATGTGGTCTAAACTTGGTGTTAAAAATATGTTGGAATTAAATACAGTTCGACAAATTATTCTTAATATGAATGCCTCAAACATGAGTGAAGAATATCGTCCAATTTGTATATTTTATGACGGTCCGGAAACTAATTCCAATAATCCAAACCTTACTGAAGCTGAACGAGCCAGTGTGAAAAATCCACGCCAATCTCAGCCGGTTATTTTAAACCTTAATGCAGATTTTAGCGGTATTTTATACATGCCAAATAGTCCTGTTGTTATCAATGGTAATGGTCATCAATTTAATGGCTTCATTGTGGCAAAAAAATATCTGAGCCTTAAAACGGACAGCGACTTTTATATAGACAATGGCAAATATTATGATAGTAGCAGTAAAAATAAAGAGTATTTCAAAATTACTGATAGTAAAAACTCAAATAATGATATGTTTGTTGATTCAATTGGCAACGTTCAATATAAGAGTTCAACAATCGGACTAAAATACGGAGATTATGATGCATTTGGCATTTCGGAATTTACTAATCATGATTATCAAGTTCAGAGTCAATCAAAAAATAATTTATTTACAGTCGGAAGTTAAATATAAATTTATCTTAAACAAAATATAAAATTTCTTTGAATTTACTTTAAAAAATATATCTTAATAAGCAACATTATATCCAGCTACCACGCTTTTAAAACGTATCTACCCCCCCCTATTGATTGCAACAATCGCCGTAACTATGGCAACCTTCCTATTGACAAATTCAAGCATAGGTGCTATAATCTGACAAAATGTAAATCTAACTATTTGTTGAGGTTATGAAATGTTTTCTAAATTGATAAATATTTTAAATGACATGTACCCGCGTCAAATTTTAATGTTGGCTGGTGGTGTGGCTATCGCTATGTTTGCGGTAATTTTTTTATCTTTGACGTTATGGACAAAATCACATTCAGAAGAAATTGACGGCAGCGAAATTTTTAAAAAAAATGTTGTCGAAATGGTGAATGTAGTTTCAGCAAAATCAGATATTGCGCCACGAACAATGATTAAGGAAAATATGCTGCAATTAAAGGAAATGTCCGCTGATACTGTTCCTAACGGAGCGATAACCAGTTTTTCAGAAGTCGTTAATACACCGGCACGAACGACAATTTACGCCGGAGACATTTTAACGGAACAAAAAGTTTATTTAGATATGAGCCAAGCCGGATTTGTCGGTTCTATACCTGCTGATTGTCGTGCTGTTTCAATTAGCGTTAATGACATTACAGGTGTTGACGGATTTGCAAGAGCCGGCGATTATGTCGATTTGTTGCTGGTTGAGCAAGAAAAGGACAGCGCCACTACTAATATATTGCTGCAAAATGTTTTACTTTTGAGTATCAATCAGGATATGACAAACAACAGCTCAATAAATGAGAGCAGCGAAAATTCAAATACAAACGCAATTAGTAATCCGTCAATCGCTACTTTTGCTCTGAAACCTGAAGAAGCACTTAAATTAATTTCAGCCTCAAAACTTGGAGAAATTTACTTGATGTTAAGGCCATTCAGACCTAAAGACATGTATGTTGACGCGATTGATTATACGGCGGTATCTTCGAATGCGGTTTATAATGATGTGCCTGTACAATCGCCGGCACCTGTACCTATTCAATCAGTACAACCGGCATATAATTTGCCGAAAGCGAATGTGCCGTCACCTGTTGCAAGTTTGCCAACACCGGCTAAACCAGCGGCGAGTTCCTCGACATTTAAACCGATAGAAATTATTCAAGGCGATCAAATTGTACAAAAAACTGAAAAGTAAAATAAGGAATCATACAAGCAATGAATTTAATTTGTAAAAATCTCAGCTTAATTGCTGCAACGTCTTTAGCCTTAACTGCGCCAACTGCTTATGCTTCGGAAGCTGAAGTATTAAATATAAATCTCAAAGCTTCTCAATACATGAAAATGAATTGGGACATTACCAGAATTGCTGTAGGCAGTCCGGAAATTGCAACCGTTGTACAACTGCCGTCATCAAATAATGAATTTCTGATTGTCACGCATGGTGCCGGATCAACGACGCTGTTTGTTTGGACGGCTGATAAAAAAATGCACGAATATTTGATTAACGTTTCGCCGGAAGATACAGGACAGGCAAGGCTGATTGAGGAAGCTATTGGGTTGCCAAACGTTCGCGTTAAAATGGTTGACAAACGAGTATTGCTGACAGGTACAGTTAAAAATCAGTATGAGCGCAATTATGCAGTTCAAACCGCAAGGCTTTTTGTCGGCAGCGGCAACACTAATTTAAGCGTCGGCAGCAATGTTGACATGACTTTGGAAACGCAAACTTCTAATGATGATGCCGATGATTTAGAAGCTTCTAAAACTGAAGATATCGGAAATATAATTGATTTGCTGCAGGTACTTCACCCAACGCAGATTAAATTGGAAGCACAAATAATTGAAATCAATTCAGATAACGCCAAAGATTTAGGAATCCAATATGGAACAAGTGGCAGTGGTGGTATTTTCTCTTTCGGTGAAAATTATAACCGATCTCATACCTCTGTAACCGAATCATCTTCAAATAGTTATAACAGTTCAAATAGCAGCGATAGATCAAACTCCTATTCTAATACAAGAAATACAGGCAGTGGTACATATAATAATAATTATGACTACGATTATACAACAACTACTCGTAATAACGGACGAAACGGTTCTAATAATTATGACGGAAGTTCCAGTTCTAGCCGTTCGGTAGTATCAACTTTTAATGATATCGTTCAATTTAGAAATAATCCGCTTAAATGGATAGGTCAAAATTTTGGACCAATTAACGCTACAATTACTGCTTTGGTATCAAAAGGCAAGGCAAAGGTTCTTTCAAGACCAAATATAACTACAATGAGCGGCGAACAGGCAACAATTCAAATTGGCGGACAAATTCCGTATACTGCGCGAAGTAGTGAAGGCTGGAGTACGGAGTTTAAGGATTATGGTATCATTTTGCAATTCAAGCCTATAGTTGACTCAAAAAATCGTATAACTTCAATGGTTCACACAGAAGTCAGTAATATGAGTGGTCAAAGTGTTGACGGTCAGCCTATAATTGCCACTCGTCGTGCGGATTCGGTTATAACCTTAAATTCCGGCTCAACTATAGTGATTGGCGGCTTAATGGATTCGTCAGAAAGCAAGTCAATTTCAAAAATTCCACTTCTTGGCGACATTCCAATTTTAGGCGAATTGTTTAAATATAATTCAAAGCATAAGGATAAACGCGAACTTATTATTTTAGTTACACTTTATCTTGTCGAAGAAGATGATCTCTCAACAACCAAAATGTCAAATTCGATGAAGGAATTTTACGATAAAGATAAGCAGGAACAAAATTCAATGAATCAAGTTAATGTAAACGAATCTCCCGAAAAGAATGAAGCTGAAATTAAAAATGATGAAAATTATAAAGAGGAGTCCTTTTTGAGTAAATATTTAGATAGAGAGGTATTGCCGAGTTCAAAAGATTAGAAAGCGGTGTTTCGATATGGCAGAAGAAAGAAGTAGCATAATTATTAGTGTTTTTAGTACAACGCCAGGTATTGGCAAAACGATTACAGCAATAAATTTAGCAGCAGGATTAGCAAACGAAGGTTACGGAGTATGTCTTGTCGATTTGGATTTACAATTTGGCGACGTGATGAACTATTTAAAAATTTCGTCTAATCGCACAATGGCAAAGGCGCAAAGAGCATTTCAAGGCAACCAAGACGCCTTTCATGTCAAAGATTTTTTAGTAGATTACAATTACGGTTCCTTATCCTTCGCAATACTGCCTTCGCCTCAATATTTATATGACGCCTATCAAATTGACGTTTTAATAGTCGAAAATATCATTAAGCAACTGACGTATTTTGATTTTGTTGTACTTGATCTCAATTCGGTTTTCAGTTCATTAAATTTGGCAATGTTGGATTTGAGTACAATCATTAATTATTTAGGCGTGATTGACTTTTTGCCGGCGCTGAAGAACTTTAAAATAGGCTATGATACGCTCATCAGATTTGAGTACGAGGAAAGCAAGATACGTTTGATTGAAAATCGCGCTGACTCTCAGAAACTCATTGACGGTAAAGACGTTGAAAGGCTTCTCGGCGAACCATTTTATCACAGACTGCCAAATGATTTTCCTTCGGTGAGCAAGTCAATTAATCAAGGCAGACCGTTGATGTTTGCTGCACCGGATTCGCGATTGACTAAGAGTTTTTTTGAACTTACCGGAAAATATACCAATCGCCAGGAAAATATTTTGCCGCCGATTGAATCATCAGCAAGCAGTGGATTTTTCTCCAGGTATTTCGGCAGCTTATTCGGATAATAAAATTTGTAAATCAACAGTTAATGGTATTTTACAAAAATTTAATATTTTTTCAATATAAATGCAAAAAATGATAAATTTTTTTTAAAAGTGATACATTGAAAAAATTAAGGCAGGTGCTTTATTTAATTGGCTTATCGTGTCATTATAATTGAAAACAATCAAGAAATGCTTGACAATATGGTTGCAATGCTTAAAAAGTCGTCGGATTTTGTAGTAACTTCGACTTATAAAAATGCCAATGCTGCGATTAGTCAAAGTGGTATCTTTCAACCGGATTTATTTTTAATAAATGTTGAGGATTCAGAATCTCTGAATATGATACCTGCCTTTGTTGACATATTTCCAAATGCCAATATTTTAGGCTTAGTGTCTAATTGGAATGCTGATATCGCAAGAGATACTATCGCAGGCGGCGCATTAGGTTGTATTTTAAAGCCTTTTGATGTGCAGGATATTAAAGAGGCACTGCGACTTTATAAAATTCGTGGCAAAAGCGGCTTATCGCGGATAATTTCGTTTTTCAGTCCAAAAGGTCGTGCCGGTCGAACTACGGCGGCGGCTGTACTTGCACTTGCAATAGCAAAGAAAAGCGGCGAACGTGTTGCATTGATTGATGCCGATTTACAATTTGGCGATTTACCGATTTTTTTTGACGTTGAGCCGAAACAGACCGTTGTTGACGCGGCACAAGACGTACAATTACTCAATCCGCTTAATTTTGAACCGTACTTTTACAAAATTAAAGAAGGCTTATATTTACTCAGCAGTCCCGACAGACCTGAATACGCGGAACTTGTCGAGACCGAAAGCCTTGTCAATGTTGTAAGGTTGAGCTGCAATTTATTTCGATATGTGCTGATTGACTTGCCGGCCGGATTTAATCCTACGTCGGTCAGTATGTGCGAACTTGCCGACACTAACGTAATAATGGCGATGATTAATAACGGCTTTGAGATTCAGCACATGAAGCGAGCAATAGGAATGTTTGATTATGGCAAGAAAATTTACACTGTCTTTACTCGTGTCAATCCTTGCACTGAAGAAGAAAAATTAAAGATACAGACACAATTAGGCTTTCCGGTGACTACGGTTTTGCCTAATGAATATAAAATGATTTCCATTGCGAATAGCGGTAGAATTTCAAAAGGCTTGCCTATGGATTCGTTGATGATGCAGACTATAAGTGAAATAGCTGACGATATTATAAGCGGAAAGAAGTGAGACCATGATTCTTGTCATTACGTCAATTCTTGTTGCCGTCTTGATGTTCTTTATGGTGGTGCTTTTAGTAACTTATGTCAGAAGAAGCAGAAGCTTAGACATTTTCCACAGGCTACGCCGACATCATGTTGTAGAAGTCACTAAGGAAGCTGAAACGGAAGACTTATTGAGACTGTTCTACAGATTTATAAAGCGGACGGCAAAGCCATTTTTAACTTGGAATCTTCCGCAATCGTTAGACCTTAAACTCAGACGAGCAGGTATACCGTTTTTAGGTGCAGAATTTATTGTGACTGCCATTGTCAGTGCGGCATTCGTCGGAATAGTCGTTTACATGCTGACACTCAACCAAATTTTTGCAATAGCCGCTGCAGCGATTGTGCCACTGGCATTTTGGATAGCAGTTATAGTTATGACTCGTCGGCGACAGAATGCCTTTACTGAACAGCTTGGCGACTGCCTTATAACGGTTGCAAATGCGCTGCGTGCAGGTTACGGCTTTCAACAGGCGATGAGCCTAATTGCAAGAGAAATGGAACCGCCTATCAGTGAGGAATTTGCTCATGTTACGGCTGATGTCGCTATGGGTATCACGCTTGAAAATGCCTTAGAGCAGATGAACAAACGTGTAGGCAGTGCCGATTTTGACTTAGTTGTTACAGCGGTACTCATTCAGCGCGAAGTTGGCGGCAACCTTGCACAAATACTCGATTCGATAAGCGATACCATTACTGAGCGAATCCGTATGAAGCGAGAAGTTTTAGCATTGACGGCACAGGGAAGATTTTCAGCGATAGTGCTTTTTGTACTGCCGTTTGCTGCCGGAGCATACATGTATACGGCTAATCCTGATAACTTCATGATATTATTTGAAGACCCGATGGGTCAAATGGCGCTTGTAGTTTCGTTTATAATGGCGATTATTGGATTTATAGTTATTCGCAAAATTGTTGATATTGACGCTTAACAGGTTTTGGCGTATAATACGTCAGATCGTTAAGATATAGATTATTGTAAAGGAAGTGTTCATATGTTCAAATTAATCTATCAAGTAACTGACAAAATCAAAGATAAAATCTCTAAACTCAACGAGAAAGGTCAAGGCATGGTTGAATATGCTGTAGTTCTCGCAGCAGTTGCATTAATCGCTGCAGCAGTATTTTATAGTACTGGTGAGGATAAAAATACGCTCGAAAAAGCAGTATCAAACGCTTATTCTAATGCCAGTTCCCAAATAACTGCTGCTCAGAGTAAACCACAACAACAAGCAGAACAATAACTAAAGTCATCTATAAAATTTATATCTATAAAAAAATTCAGCTTCCTAACTTTTTTGGAGGCTTTTTTTTTAGAAAGTGTGATATAATAATGTTTAATCAGAAAGGTCAGACCGCCGTTGAATTTGCACTTATACTGCCGTTTTTCTTTACGCTGGTCTTTGCGGTGTTTTACGTCGGCATTATGTTCATGGATTATATTCAGTACAGCAACGCCGCAAGATACACCGCAAGAGATATTGCGTTGGCAAGCAGCGAAGAAAGAGTAACCATTGCTGACGAGATTAACGACGATGAAAATTCAAATCATACTACGCGCATAAAAAAATACATTGAACCGCTGACGAGTTTATATACTGCAGGCTTTGAGGCGGCTTTAGGCGCTGATGAGGTGACGGTCACAATAACTTTGACGCGCAATGATAAGGATTTTCCGTCGTTGTTGTATGATTATAATTTTCCGCCGAAGAATCTCAATCCGATTGTATACAAAATGCGATTAGAAAATTGATAAGAAGGTGAATTTTGATGAGGTCGTTATCATTATTGGAACGCTTAGGCGGCAAGGATAAGGAAAGGAAAAAGCCTTTTGATAGATCAAACTTAAAGGTTGAACCTAAAGAGGAAAAAACCTTCATGCCGGAACTTAAACCGGTAACAACATCTCAAACGCCTCAACCAACTCAAGTACCTCAACCACCTGCACCGCCGCCGCAATCCGCTAAACCTGCTGAAGAAACCACCTACAGCCGACAAGAACAAAAAAGCGATGTACAAGTTGCAGCTTCCGCATTTTCCGGCAGACACTCAATCTCAACGAAAAATGACACCATGCAGGAGATGAAATTGGCGATTCACCGGCGCATTGTGGACGAAATGACACCGGAAGAACAGCGATTACTTGCGCGTGGTACAGACGCAAGAGAACAAATCAAAAATGTCATATCCGTTTACAGCGGTCGCGAACTTTCGGAAAACACGCAGGCTTTAACTCGCGGTGAACGTCAACAACTCGTTGAAGATATTTGTAACGAACTCTTAGGACTCGGACCACTTGAACCACTTCTCAAAGATGAGAGCATTACTGAAATTATGGTCAACGGTCCAAAGAATATTTTCATTGAGCAGGCAGGCAAGTTAAAATTAACCGACATACATTTTTACAACGACACGCATTTGATGAACATAATCGAACGCATATTAACGCCGCTCGGACGCCGTGTTGATGAATCTTCGCCGCTGGTTGATGCTCGCCTTGCCGACGGTTCACGTGTCAATATAATTATACCTCCGCTGTCTTTGGTTGGTCCTGCCGTGACAATCAGAAAGTTCTCTAAGACGGCACTTGCAATAAGTGATTTGGTAAATTTCGGCACTTTAAGCGACAACATGGCGACATTTTTGGAAGCTTGCGTTAAGGCAAGGCTAAATATTTTGGTCAGCGGCGGCACAGGTTCCGGCAAGACCACCACACTCAATGCGCTTTCGTCATTCATACCGGAAACGGACCGCATTGTCACCATTGAGGACGCAGCAGAATTGAAACTGCAGCAGATACACGTCGTAACGCTCGAATCTCGACCTGCGAATCTCGAAGGCAGCGGAGCAATTACAATTCGCGACTTAGTTAGAAATGCACTGCGTATGAGACCGGATAGAATCATTGTCGGCGAAGTCCGTTCCGGTGAGGCGCTGGACATGTTGCAGGCAATGAACACCGGACATGACGGCTCCCTGACGACGGCACATGCAAACACGCCTAGAGACGTTTTAAGCCGTCTGGAAACAATGGTATTAATGGCAGGTATGGAGTTACCGGTCAGAGCAGTCAGAACGCAAGTCGCGTCGGCTATTGATTTAATTTTGCAGCAATCAAGAATTAGAGACGGCAGCAGGAAAATTACACATATTACAGAAGTACAAGGTATGGAAGGCGATACAATTATTTTGCAGGATTTATTCCGATATGTGCAAGATTATATTGACGACAAAGGTAAATCAGTAGGACATTTTGAGGCGTCCGGTCTGCAGCCTGCATGGCGTTGACTTGCCGCTGTCGCTTTTCAGAAACAATCTTGATAAATTGGAGACTTGGTAACAATGGTTATTGTCCTATCTATTGTCGGCGCTGTTATCTGGTTTTTGTTCGTGTATTTACTCATGTATGCAAAACAAACTCCGGAAGCTCAAGTTAGACGACGTTTACATTTGCTCATTGAACAGGCTGAAAAGGAAAGAGCGAGAAAAAATTTATCGAAACAGGCTAAAAATAATGCACAAAAAAATTTGGAAGCTCAACAAGAAGAATTTGCAACTGTAGATAAAAACTCATTTTCATATAGAGTTATAAGACCTATTATACACGGCATTGAAGAACGCTTGAGAAAATTGGCACCGGCACAAATTGGCAGCATGCTTGAGGATCGAATTTTTCGTGCCGGCAAGCAAGGTATTTGGAGTGTCAACCGACTTGTATTATTTTGG
>CAJOHI010000067.1 GCA_905234365.1 uncultured Selenomonadaceae bacterium
CAAGATCCGTCCGGAAATGAAAATAACCGTTGAAGGTAACGTCCTTACGGTGACGAGACCTTCCGATATAAAAGAGCATAGAAGTCTGCATGGTCTCTCTCGTACGCTCATCAATAATATGGTGGTCGGTGTGACTACCGGATTTTCAAAGAATCTTGAAATTAACGGTGTAGGTTATCGTGCAGCTAAACAAGGTAAAAATCTTAATCTTTCTCTCGGTTACTCTCATCCTGTTATTGTTGAACCGCCTGCAGGTATTGAATTTGATGTGCCGTCAGCAACTTCAGTTGTTGTAAAAGGTATTGATAAGGAACTTGTAGGTGCAGTTGCAGCTAAGGTTAGAGGTTATCGTGAACCGGAGCCTTATAAGGGCAAGGGAATTAAATATGCTGGTGAACATATTCGCCGTAAGGAAGGTAAAGCCGGCGCTAAAGGCAAGAAGTAATTGTTTTAATGATAAATTGGTAATGAGTAATTATTACAAAAGCTTTTATTACTACTTGCTTATTGCCAATTAGACATTGCCAATAATTTTGGGAAGGAGTGAGATGCTTGATTCAAAAGATTGATAAAAATCAGATTCGTCAAAAACGCCATATGAGATTGCGTAATAAAGTTCGTGGAACAGCAGAGCGTCCTCGTTTGAACGTATTCCGTAGCTTGGCTCATATTTATGCACAAGTTATTGACGATGAGAAAGGTATTACACTTGTATCGGCAAGTTCTATGGATAAAAATTTTAAAGGCAAAGGTGGCAATATCGCAGCAGCTAAGACGGTTGGTGAAGCTATTGCTAAAAAGGCGATCGAAAAAGGCATTAAAACCGTTGTTTTTGATCGTGGCGGTTATATTTATCATGGCCGTGTAGCAGCTCTTGCTGAAGCAGCTCGTGAAGCAGGTCTTGAGTTTTAATTTTAACATGAAGCGAGGTGAAAATTGTGCCTAGAAATGAAAGAGATAATAGAGATAACAGAAATGAAGTTAATGAAACTCCTGAATTTGAGGAGAAGGTAGTTTATATTAATCGTGTTGCTAAGGTTGTTAAAGGTGGTCGCAGATTCTCATTTAGCGCTTTAGTTGTTGTTGGAAATAAAAATGGCAAAGTTGGCGTTGGACTTGGTAAGGCAGCAGAGGTGCCGGAAGCAATCCGCAAAGGCGTTGACGATGCAAAGAAAAATTTAGTTGAAATTGCACTTAAAGAACGTTCAATTCCACATGGAATTATTGGTGTCTTCGGTGCAGGTCGTGTCATGTTGAGACCGGCTTCAAAAGGTACAGGCGTTATCGCCGGCGGTCCAGCTCGTGCAGTGTTGGAGCTTGCGGGTGTGCATGATATTCTTACGAAATCGCTTGGCTCATCTAATCCTAACAACATGGTTCGTGCAACTCTTGAGGGGTTGAAGCAGTTAAAGCGTGCTGAAAATGTCGCAGAACTTCGCGGCAAATCCGTGAAAGAAATCTTTAGCTGAGGAGGAAGATTAATATGGCAAAACTCAAAGTTACACTCAAAAGAAGCCTGATTGGTCGTCCGGAAACTCAGCGCAAGACAGTTCGTTCACTTGGACTTCGCAAGATTAATTCAAGTTCAGTGTTGCCGGACGTTCCAACTATTCGCGGACAGATCCACAAAGTCAGACATCTTGTCGCAGTTGAAGAAGTTGCGGAGTAAATGGGGGTTTGAAACATGAGTATAAAATTACATGAATTGAAACCTGCTGACGGCTCTCGCAAAGATCGCAATCGCGTAGGTCGCGGAATTGGCAGCGGCAACGGTAAAACTTCCGGTCGCGGTCATAAAGGTCAGAAGGCGAGAAGCGGTGGCGGTGTAAGACCAGGCTTTGAAGGCGGTCAAATGCCGATTTATCGCCGTTTGCCGAAGCGTGGATTTAAAAACATTTGGGCAAAAAAATATGCCGAAGTCAATGTTGAGACACTCGAAAAGAAATTTGAAAACGGTACAACTGTTGATCCTGTCGCTCTCGTTGAATCTGGCGTATTGAAAAACGTTTTAGATGGCGTTAGGATTCTTGGCAATGGTGAATTGACTAAAAAACTGGCGGTTGTTGCTAATGGTTTTACTAAGTCAGCAGAAGAAAAAATTAAGGCAGCAGGCGGTACAGTTGAGTTGATTTCAAGAAAATCAGCAGACGACGAAGCTGAAAAGACTGAAGTTAAAGGTA
This sequence comes from uncultured Selenomonadaceae bacterium, assembly GCA_905234365.1. Lineage (GTDB taxonomy): Bacteria > Bacillota > Negativicutes > Selenomonadales > Selenomonadaceae > Quinella. Next base: position 2,181 of record CAJOHI010000067.1, read on the forward strand.
AAAAAGCCAATACTGACAAAAAAAATCCTGAGGTGAGCTAAGTGCTGTCAGCGCTTTCAAATATCGTAAAAATTCCAGAATTAAGACAGCGCATAGTGTTTACACTGATAATGTTCGCCATATTCAGAATGGGAACGCATATTCCGGTACCGGGAGTTGATCCAACTGCGATTGAACAACTGTTCAATAATGGCAGCTTGTTCGGTCTGTTGGATCTCTTCTCCGGTGGTGCTTTTAGTAAGTTTTCAATATTTGCAATGAGCATCACACCTTATATTAACGCAGCAATTATAATGCAGCTTTTGACCGTCGTTATACCGACTCTCGAACAATGGTCAAAAGAAGGTGCCGAAGGTCATAAGAAAACTACGAAAGTTACAAGACAACTGACTGTAATTCTTGCGTTTTTTCAAGCCGTTGGAATGTCAATAGGATTAAAACAGGCGATTTTAAATCCAAATCCTGTAAACATTTTGATAATTGCGATCACATTGACAGCTGGAACAACTCTTTTAATGTGGATTGGTGAACAAATTACGGCGCAAGGTGTTGGAAATGGCATTTCTCTTATAATTTTTGCCGGAATTGTCGCAGCACTTCCAAAAAATATTGGAATGATTTATCAATACATTCAAGCTGGAACAATTAACTATTTTAGTGTTCTGCTTTTTGCGATAATTGCGATTGCTATGATTGTGTTTGTAATATTTATTGAGGCAGGATTCAGACGCATTCCAATTTCCTATGCAAAACGTGTTGTAGGTTCAAGAGCTTATGGTGGTCACTCAAGTCATATTCCACTTAAAGTTAATCAGGCCGGTGTCATTCCAATAATTTTTGCCTCGTCTGTGTTGATGTTTCCAATTACAATAGTACAATTTGTCGATATACCTTCGGTTAAAACAATAGCCGCTTATTTTCAATGGGGTACGCCATTACAAACTTTTCTCTATGTCGTATTAATAATATTTTTTACTTATTTTTACACGGCGGTTACTGTGAAAATTCCTGATATTGCTGATAATCTCAAAAAATACGGCGGATTCATACCTGGTATAAGACCGGGACAGCCAACTGCAGATTATATTGATTATGTGTTGACGCGAATTACTTTGGCGGGTTCAATTTTTTTGGCTTTTATTGCCGTCTTGCCTAATTTAATTGCCGGAGCAACACATATACAAGGCGTATATTTTGGTGGTACGGCGCTGTTAATCGTTGTCAGTGTTGCACTTCATACTATGAAACAAATTGAAGCAATGGTCGTCATGCGACATTATGAAGGCTTTATGAAGTAATGCGTTATAATTTTTAAAAGTACGCATTTAATTAGGAGGATACGAAATGCAACTTTTATTGATGGGGCCTCCGGGTGCCGGAAAAGGTACGCAGGCGGCCGAACTTGTAAAAAAATATGACATTCCACATATTTCAACAGGCGACATGTTTCGTGCAGCAGTTAAAGAAGGTACGGAACTTGGTAAAAAGGCTAAGGCCGTTATGGATGCTGGCGGACTTGTGCCGGACGAAATTACAATAGGAATTGTCAGAGAACGCCTTGCTAAAGATGATTGTAAGAAAGGGTTCATTCTTGACGGATTTCCACGTACAGTTGAACAGGCTGATGCTCTGCAAAAAATATTAAGTGAGTTGGGCATAAAATTAACCCGTGTATTAAATATTCATGTTCCAACTGAGGATTTAATTGAGCGTGCAGTTGGTCGCAGAATTTGTAAACAATGCGGTGCAACTTATCATGTTAAATTTAATCCGACTCATAAGGAAAACATTTGTGATAATTGCGGTGGTGAACTTTATCAGCGTAAAGATGATAATGAGGAAACAATGAAAAATCGCCTTTCAGCTTATGAAAATTCAACTAAACCGCTCATTGATTATTACAAAAAAGCTGATCTTTATACGGAAATTGATGGCAGACAGCCTATTGATAAAGTCACCGAAGATCTTGTCAGCGTCTTATCCTCGGTGAAGGAATAGAAAGAGGATACGAATATGTCAAAACAAGACGTAATTGAAGTTGAAGGCAAGGTTCTTGAGGCGCTGCCAAATGCAATGTTTCAAGTTCAACTGGAAAATGGTCATACAATTCTTGCTCATGTATCCGGCAAAATTAGAATGAATTTTATCCGTATTTTGCCGGGTGACAAAGTTACGATTGAACTTACACCTTACGATTTGTCAAGAGGTCGTATTACTTATCGTTTTAAATAAGTTGACAAGGTAAAAAAAGTATGATACAATCACAAAATGTTCAAGGAGGGTTGATTATGAAGGTAAGACCATCCGTTAAAAAGATGTGCGAAAAGTGCAAGATCATTAAACGCAAAGGTCGTGTTATGGTCATTTGCGAAAATCCTAAGCATAAGCAGCGTCAAGGCTAATTTTTTAGTGTAGGAGGTGAAATAAATTATGGCACGTATTGCCGGTGTAGATTTGCCACGTGATAAGAGAATTGAATATGCATTGACTTATATTTTTGGAATCGGACTTAAAACATCTCAAAAGATCCTTGAGACTACAGGAATTAATCCTGATACGAGAACAAGAGATCTCACGGAAGATGATGTTGTTAAACTTCGTGATGCTATTGAGCACCATGCCGTTGTCGAAGGTGATCTTCGTCGCGACATTCAAATGAACATCAAGCGACTCGTTGATATCGGTTGCTATCGCGGTCGCCGCCATCGTCTCGGTCTTCCTGTTCGTGGACAAAATACTAAGAATAATGCAAGAACTCGCAAGGGTCCTAAAAAGCTTGTTCAAGGCAAGAAGAAAGAAAAGTAATTAGGAATTGAATTTTAAATATTCCAAATTAATTTGAAGGGAGATAATGAGGTGGCAGCTAAAAAAACAGTCCGCACCAAGAAAAAAGTACGCAAAAATATAGAATATGGCGTGGCACATATCAGTTCCACGTTTAATAATACGATTGTTACACTTACTGACAAGAGTGGCAACGCTCTTTCATGGGCAAGTGCAGGTGGTCTTGGATTTCGTGGTTCAAGAAAAAGTACCCCATTTGCAGCTCAAATGGCAGCAGAAGTTGCAGCTAAGGCAGCTATGGAACACGGTCTCAAGCAAGTTGAAGTTTATGTTAAAGGTCCTGGCGCTGGTCGTGAAGCAGCAATTCGTTCATTGCAAGCAACCGGTCTTGAAGTCAACATGATTAAAGACGTAACGCCAATTCCGCATAATGGTTGTCGTCCACCAAAACGCAGAAGAGTGTAATTTATTTTTTATATTGTTTAGTTTATTTTGGTAAATTTTAAAAGAAAGGAAAGTTACTGGTATTATAAGTTCATTAACTGGAAGTGATGCTTGTAATATGTACCCGAAGTATTGGGGAAGTGAAGCCTGTGGAGAGTTGTACCAGCAAAAGTAACTGTTGTGAAATTGAACTTTTTGAAGCAGGAATTTAACCTGTCAACATTATTTTACAATGATATGTTGCAGGTTTTCAGTAACAAATTAAAATTTTGGCTATTGATAGAGTACCTGATTTAAAGCGTTGTCGCGCACTTGGAATTGAGCCGGCAGTTATTGGTCGTTCAAAAGAGTCAAAACGTCAACCACGTCGCACTAATCGTAAGCCTAGTGAATACGGTCTCCAGCTTAAAGAAAAGCAGAAGGCTAAGTTTATTTATGGTGTTCTTGAAAGACAATTTCGTGGCTATTACGAGAAAGCTAAAAAGATGCAAGGTGTCACTGGTGAAAACTTGTTAAAGCTCCTCGAACGCCGCATTGATAATGTAGTTTTCCGTCTCGGTCTTGCCAACACCAGAAAACAAGCTCGTCAAGTAGTACGTCATGGACATATTACAGTAAATGGCAAGAGGCTTGATATACCTTCTGCACTTGTTGAAGTCGGTGACGTTATTGTTGTCGCTGAAAAAAGTCAAACTAACGCATTTTTTAAAGCATTGAAAGAGACTAATAATGCTCTTTCGGCTCCAGCTTGGCTTGAAGCTGATCAGGAAAATCTCAAAGGAAAGGTTGTACGCTTTCCTAATCGTGACGAAATTGACGTTCCTGTTAATGAACAGTCCATCATCGAATTGTATTCCAGATAAGTTAGGAGTTAGTAGTTAGGAGTTATGAGTTAAGAGATAAAGGGTCTCATAACTTTTAACTTATAGCTCATAACTCTCATTCCGAATTAGAATAAGCGGAAGGGGAATTTTGATGATAGATATTGAAAAACCTAAAATCGAAGTAGTTGAGGTTAGTGAAGATGGACGCTATGGCAGATTTGTTTGTGAACCGCTCGAAAGAGGTTACGGCACGACAATAGGCAACGGTCTGCGTCGTATGTTGCTTTCTTCGCTTGAAGGTGCTGCAGTAACTTCAATCAGAATCGATGGCGTTTTACATGAGTTTTCAACTTTGCCTGGCGTAAGAGATGATATTACAAATATTGTGCTCAATATTAAGCAGCTTTGTCTTAGAATGGAAAGTGAAGAACCTAAAGTAATTTACATCGACGTTGAAGGCGAAAAAGAAGTTACCGGCGCTGATGTCGAATGTGACGGCGTTGATATTGAAGTTTTGAATAAAGATTTACACATTGCAACACTTAACGAAATCGGTAAATTAAAAATTGAAATGAAAGTTGAACGCGGACGCGGATACGTTCCAGCGGAGAAGAACAAAAATCCTGATGATGTTATAGGCACAATTCCAATAGATTCTCTGTTTTCGCCAGTTGAGCGCGTTAAATATGAAGTTATGGATACTCGTGTTGGAAATGTCATGGATTATGATAAGTTGATATTAGAAGTTTGGACTAATGGTGCATTGAAACCAGAAGAAGCTGTCTCAAGAGCAGCTAAAATTCTCAATGACCACTTGAAGCTGTTTCAAAACATTAACGGTCTTCCTGAAGAAATTGAAGAAGACGAAGAATCAACTTTCATTGAAGAACCTGTTGACGAGACCGGTAAAATTCTTGAAATGACGATTGAAGATTTGGATCTTTCAGTTCGTTCGTTTAATTGTCTCAAACGTGCAGGAATTAATACTGTTGCTGACTTGGTTGAGAAAAGTGAAGATGAGATGATGAAGGTTAGAAATCTCGGAAGAAAATCGCTCGACGAAGTTAAGAAGAAACTTGACGAATTAGGCGTTGGTTTGAAGCCTGTGGAAGAAATTTAAGAGAACTCGGAAAAGTAGGTGAGAAATAGATGAGCTATAGAAAACTTGGCAGAAATTCTGGTGCTCGCAAGGCTTTGATTAAAAGTCTCCTCGCAGCATTTTTTAAATATGGTCGAATCGAAACCACAGAAGCAAGAGCTAAAGAGCTTCGCAAATTTGCCGAAAAAATTATTACGCTCGCAAAACGTGGCGATCTTGCTGCAAGACGTATGGCTATTGCTCAAATTGCAGATGTTGAGGTCGTTCATAAAATTTTTGAAGAAATTCCAGAAAAATATGGAGATCGCAATGGCGGTTATACTCGTATAGTAAAACTTAGTCCACGTCGTGGCGATTCTGCTCCTATGGTACTTTTTGAGTTGGTATAAAATTTAGATAAAATAAAATTAAAACCTTAGTAACTGAAACTGAGGTTTTTTTATTGTCGAAATAATTAATTAATCATTAAGTATCGGCGCCAAAATTGCTGATTCATCAACTTATAATCACGAAAATTTTTATAACTCTTGTCGAGTTTATCGTAGCTGTCACAATGCTGAATTGTTAAATTAATTATTGAAATTACAGTAGATATAATATTTTTGTCAAGTGGTGTATTTTTCAAAGACTCAAATTTTTTATCGGCACGAGTTGAAGTGATTTGCTCAAATCCGCCATTTAAATCGCGTAGTGCAAATTCCAAAATTCTTATACTATCAAAATCAAACTTAAAAAAACGTTTCAAAATTCTAAGCAAAACTGCCGCCGTAAAAGTAAATTTATTGCAGTCTTCAGCGAAATGATTTACGAGCAGCATACTTCTATCACTGAAAAACTTCATAATAGGCGTCAATTTTTTTGCAAAAGCCTCATGCCAAACACCTATGCCATTCATTGACAGAATAGCACTGCCATTGCGGATACCATATTCAATGTCGTCACCTTTAATAAAGTTCGGCAGCGGATAGCCAATTTTTTTTATGACTTCAATCGGAATACAGCAAAACCACCAGCCAGCGTAGCTGTTGACATGTTCCGGAGTATGCTCGTTTAAACATAAAATTTGTTTATTCGTCAGATCAAAACCATTGCCAAAAGTTTTAGAAATGACTTTATTCCAATACGCAGTATTTTCAGATTGGATTGTTGGCATGTCAATATTCAACATTGCACCGGCAAAAAAATTAGACTGATATTCAAGTTTCATATGTCGCAGTACGGTATAAAGTCTTTCAAAAGATGACAGCTCAATTACAACGTCATCGTCCATTAAAATTACATGAGAATTTTTGCCCTCAGTGACTTGCTCAATGAGACCGCGAGTGAATCCGCCGGAACCGCCGAAATTGGGATTATGTAAAATCTGCAGTTCATCAGATTGAGTTTCATCTAATGTGCTGCCATTATCAATTACCATTACGCTGATATTTTTATTATTTGTCGTTAAGGTTTTCAATTTTTCGAGATTTGGCAGCAAATATTTTTCACGCTTGAAAGTACAAATTATAATTCCAATTTTGACTTCGTTTTCGGTTATAAATTCGCCGGAATATTCACCGCCTAAAAATTCAGCGTTATCATTTAACGCCGTCAACCTTATTCCGAGTAAGTCAAAGTCGCTGAAATCTGCTAAATAAAAATCTTTATCAAAAGAATCTTTGCACTTAATACGTAGAATTTCATCTTCGCCGTAAATGCTTACGCCGTAAAAATCAACAAAAAAACTTCCCTTAAGTTGCAAGCTGACTTTAAATTTTTTCAACGTCGTATATTGTGACCATTTTGCAACGGAAAGCGAATTAAAATAAGTGCCCAAGTCGAGAATTTCAGCCTTTTTGAGAATGATTTTTTGATCCGCAATTTCAAAATCGCCTTGAAAATATAACTCCATTTTATCAGCAGAAAGCGGAAAATTTATATCATATAATTTTTCAAAACTCATAATAAAATATTATAGCATAAAATAAATTTTTACGCCATAAAAAAATCTTTATCACATGAAAATCAATTTTGTACTGAGATGAAAAAGATAACTTTCAAAAAGAATTAAGATAATCATTTTCAAGATAAGACTTGAAATAGAGACAACCTTTTCTCAGCTAGTCTGTCAAAATAGTATTAACGAAAAGTTTTTACAGTCTTAACAATTAATTTAGATGATCAATCGTAGTTACTCAACACTTCCTAGTTAAATATAGCTGAAAATCTAATTGTTTAAAGTTTGAAATTTTTTCAGGCTGTTTGAGTATTTTGAATTTTAAAAGTGCCGCCGATTTTTTGCTGTTTGTTCCATTAACATCACCTCGTTTCATCAAAATTTCTCACGATTCAAGACAACTCGGTACATACATTTCAAGTTCAAAAGTGTCTTTAATCCAACTATAACCGCCATCATCGAAAATCTTTTTGGCTATACCTTTTTTATCCACTGCTGGTATGTTGGGATCATTCTTTGAATAATCTTTAGCTTTATATGGGTCGTTTGCCTCAAAATAATCTTCAAAATACATCGCAAGTCCAACATCATATCCGCAACCTTCACAAAATGACGCAATTTCTTTTAGTCCGGCTAATTCTTTCTCGATTGCCGTCGTGATTCGCTCTATCCAACTGACCATATAGGAATTTGTCATAACTGGTGCGGGCGGTGTTTCGCTGCCTTCCTCTGCTTCTGGAGTAAACATAATAAAAGCCGCTAAAAATGGCGGCAACTCTATTGTCATTATTTCCTCAAAGGCTCCTTCGGTGTCAAAAAGGATCGTGACATCTTCAAAACCCTTTGGATAATTGTCACTCATTATCGGCATATTCTCAGAATTGACATAATCGTGAGAGCGTAACTCTGTATCATATGTCAAGCAATGAATGTTGTATTTGACTTGACAAGTAAACGCTTCATCTCGATGAAAATAAGCGTCAAGTGTCGTATTCAATTCCTCAAATAATGGCGTTGCCATTGCTGGCGATTTTGATTGCAGATATGCGACACGCTCTAATATTTCAGCTTTAGTGTACATGGCATTTCTCCAAATAAAAACACTCTCTTTTTATTCGAGAGTGCTGATGTGATTTACATTGTTATCGGTTTGTCGTTCCAATCAAGATTGTTAATACGTTTCCATTTTTCAAAACTACGTTGTGCTTCTTCGGGTGCTTTAGTGGTGAGAACAAAACGATCATGTTCATCGTCGATATAATACCATTCTCGATTACGCATCCAAATCATACTATCTCTATTTTTAGCAGACATACTATGAGTTTTTGTTTCCAT
>CAJOHI010000068.1 GCA_905234365.1 uncultured Selenomonadaceae bacterium
AAATTGGCACCGGCACAAATTGGCAGCATGCTTGAGGATCGAATTTTTCGTGCCGGCAAGCAAGGTATTTGGAGTGTCAACCGACTTGTATTATTTTGGCTAATTTCATTGGCAGCAGGTGTCGCGATCGCTCTTTTGTTTGTTGAAAAATCAAATTTGGCGGTATCGCAGGAAATTATTATAATGATAATAGGCGCAATCGCCGGTGCAGCATTGCCGTTTGTAATATTAAATTCTAAAATTCAGCAGCGTCAACGCGACATTAGGCGGCAGTTACCGGAATTTCTCGACTTATTATGCGTCAGCGTACAGGCAGGGCTATCATTTGACGGCGCCGTTGCAAAAATCGCCACAAGAATGAAGGGACCGCTAATAACCGAATTTAAAAGAATGCAAAGTGATGTAAGCTTAGGCATGACGAGGCAGTATTCCTTAACACAAATGGCAAAGCGCTGCGACTTGGAAGAAGTCTACTTATTTACGTCATCAATAATTCAAGCTGAAAAGTTGGGTACAAGCATGTCGCGAACGTTAAAATTGCAATCCGACAACATGCGCGACAGGCACAGGCAATACGTAAGAGCGGAAGCAATGAAAGCACCAGTCAAAATAATATTTCCAATGGTCCTGTTTATCTTTCCTTCAATATTCGTCGTGCTGCTGTTTCCGGCGATATTGACATTACTCAAAACCTTATCTAAATAATTTGGAGTATATCAATGGATTCTAAAAAGAGCATTAAGCATAAACTTTTTCTGCTGCTTATCACTGTTGGTGCTGTGCCATTTATCATTGTAATAATAGCCGGTGCTATAAGTATGATTGGCGATTTAGAGGAAAGCGTGCAAAAGAACGGTCTGTTGAGAAATTCTATCATTTCTGAGCACGTTACGGACCTGATTGAAGACAATTTTTATGTGTTGCATACTTTGGCGTTAAATCCGACTATAATTCAATATGTTGCGGCACCGAATGATGAAAATTATAAAGCCGTATATACACTCATTTCAGAAGCAAATGAATTATTTAAAGACTCCAATCACATGGCGCTTACTTCTGCAAGTGCTGACCAACTTATAAGGACCGACGGTTCAACACTTGTAAATATAAACAAGCGACAGCATTTTAAAGAAGCTATGCAGGGCAATGATTTTGTTTCCGATATAATTTTAAGCATGTCCACCGGATATAAAATTGTCGTCCTTGTGGTACCAATTAAGGATAAAAACGATAGGCCTATTGGAATATTGCAAAGGAACTTCGACCTTACGGCTTTGCAATATTTTGTTGAAGCGCATGATGATGACGAAGTTTCCGTAATTATCCTGGACCGCGAAGGCAGAGCAGTTGCCAATTCCGAAGAAGTGCAAACATTTTCAACTGAACACATGGGCGATATAAATTATAAATTCATGCTCGATAAGATGAGTGGTGGTTCCGGCATCTTGAGGCTGAATATCGACGGCAAAGACTCGCTGGCAAGTTATTCAAGAAATGTCCTCACGAGTTGGACTATAGTCACAATTCAACCTTACCAATATATCCTTGACCAGGTTTACGAAAAGATAATTCATGCCGCAATGATTGGTCTTTTAATGCTCTTTATCGTCGGTGCGATCGCTGAGTTGCTCTCCGACAGAGTGACAAAACCTATCATTGAGGTAGCGAATGCAGCAGATGAAATTGTCAAAGGTACTGCTTCAATCGAAAAACTCGAAGTTGCCTCAAATGACGAAGTTGGACAAATGGCAGCGGCATTTAATAAAATTCGTTCCGCAAGAGACGCCTATCAGCTTGAATCCGAACTTGATAAACTGACTAAGCTTTATAATAAAACGACAATGGAACGCCTTTGCAAAATGAAATTAAAAGCCTATAACGAAAAAGAATTTAACGATACTCTAATGGCGTTGTATGTGATTGATTTGGATCATTTTAAAGAGGTCAACGACACTTTTGGACATCAATTTGGTGACAAAGTTTTAATAGAATTTGCCAAAAGACTGCGTAAAAATTTTCGGCCTAATGATTGTATCGGCAGATTTGGCGGTGATGAATTTGTAGTGATTATTGACGATTTGCCTAATATTGATATAATAATTCGTAAGGCTGAACAAATAAAACATGCCGCGAGCACTTTGACGATTGACGGCGGAATTACCGGAATTACAGCAAGTATAGGAATTTCAATCGTACCGCAGCACGGCAGAGATTATGAAACTTTATTTAAAACGGCTGATGAAGCGCTTTACTACGTTAAGGAACATGGCCGCGATAATTATCGTTGCGCGGATTTTGATATTAATGCACAAATTTAAATGAGGTGATATTATGAAAAACAATCCAAGTGTATTTGAAATTGGAAGTCCTTTGCCGGAGAAGTTCAGCAAGTATTTTATCGGACAGGCATATTTAAATCCACTGACAGACAAAGGCGGTCCGATTGCGAATGTCACATTTTCACCAGGCTGCCGAAATAATTGGCACATTCATCACAAAGGCGGACAAATTCTCCTTGTAACAGGCGGACGCGGCTGGTATCAGGAATGGAACAAAGAGCCTCAATCATTGAAACCAGGAGATGTAGTCAATATTGCGCCGGAAGTAAAACATTGGCACGGAGCAGCGGCAGATTCGTGGTTCAGTCACCTTGCAGTTGAAATTCCGGCGGAAGGTGCAACAAATGAGTGGTTAGAACCTGTCGACGACGAGCAATACTCAAAATTAAAATAGTTAATGATTAAAAAAAAATGCGGCTAAACTTATTGTCAAAAGCAAAATGGTTTAGCTTTTATATTTAACATCATTCAACAAAATTTTTGCCAAGTTCAAATGCCTTTTTATTGAGTTCTAAAAATTTCGGCGGTACATTTGCTTCAAGTGACTTTTGCCAAGCAGATTCGTCTAAATCAAAATAATGCGACAAACGACCGAGTAAAACTATATTGACTGCTTTAGGCGAGCCGGCTTCTTTAGCAAGAGACAGACAATCCATAGCGTCAACTTTAATGCCTTTGCTTTTCATCTTGTCAACGAGATTTTCCGGATAAGTCGCCGCACCGGTTATAACCGGCATGGGATCAATCTGCTGCGTATTCGTGACGATTTGTCCATTTGGTTTTAAATATTCAAGCCAGCGTGCGGTTTCCAAAATCTCAAACGACACGATAAAATCAGCTTCACCTTTGTCAACAAACGGAGAGTAAACCTTGTCGCCGAATCTGACATAAGTAATGACGCTGCCGCCGCGTTGACTCATTCCGTGAACTTCGGAAACTTTAACATCATAACCGGCATTTAAAAGCAAGTGACCTAAAATTTTGCTGGCAAGTAAGGAGCCTTGACCGCCAACGCCTACAATAATTACATTTTTAGTATTCATTGAAATTCCTCCACTAACTGAAAATTTTATGCTTTATTTTATCATAAACATGCAAAATTGACAATTTATGATTGAAATTTGCATATCAAAAAAATTTCAAAAGTGCTTGACAAGATAGCGGGGGGGGGGGTATGGTATAATATAAAGCATGTTTAAATTTTTATTGTTTTGTTTAATTATTGCTTTAATCGTCGCCTTTATACTTAAATATAAATTTCGTCGATTGATTAAAGGCTTAAAAGTCAAAACTTCACTTAAAGATTGGAGGAACGATCTTATGGAAAGTATCACTCAGCGGATTGACTCAATCATTGCGGCACGCGGAACGAGTCTTGCAAAGATTAAAAAGACTGCTGAAAATATTAATCAATGTTACGGCAGTGTTAAAAAATTTGAGCAACTCAAAGCTAAAATCTCAATGAGCGATAATTACAAGCTGTTGTTTCAGAGCAAGCCGGAAATTTTAGAGCGTATTGCAGGCGTCTCAACCAAAGAATTTTATGACACTTATCAAACGTATAGCGCTAAACTCAAGCAATTAAATGAGCGCTTTTCTCGCAAAGAATTGCATATAAGTTTCATTGGTCGTGCCGGACAAGGCAAAAGCCTAATAATGCAAAATATCAGCGGTCTTGGCAAAAATGTAATTCCGTCATCTGAAGGCGGCGATTGCACTGGTGCCAAGTCAATCATCACGAACGACAGCAGTGCAACTTCGGTCCATGCAAAGATAGAATTTTTTACCGAAAGCGAAATGATTGAGATTGTCAATACTTATCTTGACAGAATTTTTCATGGCGCTTGTCATGTCGGCTCAATCAATGACATAAAAAATATTCCAATCAATGAGTTAAAAGGTAAATTAGATGATTCGCAAGTTGAGGAGAACGGTTTAATTCCTCAACTTGAAAAATATATCAATCACATTGGCGACTTTGAATCAGAACTTGGCAAAATTAAAGACGTTCCCGAAAAGGACATCGAAAAGTATGTTGCACAATTCAAAAATGGCGACAATTCTACAAAGTATTTTAACTATCTCGGTGTAAAACTGGCGAACATTATTTGCAAATTTCCTAAGGCTGACGCCGGTAAAATCGTTTTAGTCGATACAATCGGCATTGGCGATACCTCAATCGGCACTGAAGATAAAATGCTGGATACGGTCGAAAATGACAGTGATGCTATCGTTTTGATGTTTAGACCGGATTCGCTGCGTCCACGACTCAGCAATGATGAGATTTATATTGTCAATAAGGTTTCAAAGCGAATTACACCGGATTATTCGCGTGAGATGTTTTTCTGGCTGCTGAATAAAGTCACCGCTGCGAAAGGTGAAAATGTAAAATATATTGCTGATGTCAAAGCACAGATAACAGATAGAAAATTTCCGATAGCTAAGGTTTTGGAAGTCGATTGCAGCAAACCTGAAGAAGTTGAAGCACAACTTTTAAATCCTGTACTCAATCAGCTTGCAAATCGCATTGGCGCCGTTGATGAACTGTTAATAAATCGAATCAATGAACTCGGTCAAAAACTTTATGACGAATATGCAGCGATTGCAGCGGCTTTCGATAAAGTATTTGTCGGTGCAGCAAACGACGATGTAAAACGTGCATTGCGTCCTGAAATTAAGACGACAATTCAAACAAAAGTACTCAATAATTTGCGTGACTTGTACATTAAAAAATATTATCCATTGCGTGAAAAGCCTTGCGATGAATGGGCAATAGCCGGTAAAGAAAAACTCAGAGTAATTTTTAATTCAATTCCAAGCAAAGATAAAATCATTTCACTGCTGGAGGACGGATCCTTAAATCAGCATAACGTCACTGAAATTTGTACTGACTTAATGCGAATTGAAATTATAAACGCATTTTTGGATTTAAATCTTGTGCTTGATAAATTAGTAAATGATTTAAAACTTGAAGTGCTGCATATTCTGATTGACGATTCAAACGGCAGACTTGGAAATATTTTGCCGCTTGAAAATAATTCATCGGTTGAGTGGATTGATAAATTTATTGACAAGACGGATTGCAATAATAAATATCCTAAAATTGCACAGGCTTTGCTCAGTTTAAGAGGTTTTTCAATTAACGTGCAAGGTTTTCTGATTTATGAGATTCGCCGCAGTCTTGACGTTATTGATTTTTCACTGTTGCCGCAGACATTTGAAATTAATTCTTCACTCGCTGACAAAGATGCAATAGCTGACGAGATTATCATTTGGCTGAACTCTTACGCCGATAAAGTTCATAACAAAGTTGAAGAAAATTTACGCAAATTAAATTCCGTGCCGAATAAGGCCATATTTGCAGCATTGAAAGACTTTTACGACCGTGCGGCATATTCCGGCAGAGATGAAATGACAACCGTTATTGACGAATGGCATGACCTCTACGAAGATTGGATTAGCGCTGTTTGGGCTGATAAATATAAGAGTCATTTTTCGCTTAAAGTACAAGCCGAAGAACTTGAAAATATGATTGCGGAATTTAAAAAGTTAAATATTGAAGATACATTTATGGTGCGTTGAGGTGAATTGAACATGAGCGACAAAAAAGTTGAAGTTAAAGTTATGATGTTCGGTGGACGCCGCTGCGGTAAAACCAGCGTATTAGCCGCTATGCAGTCCTGTTTTGAGGATAAGTTTGGCAGAGGCAATTTGATGATTTATGCCGATGATGATGACACAATGATTAAACTTGAGGAAAAATCCAGAGAAATTTCCAGTTATTTCCACAATCAAGGAAAAAGCCGTTCATTTACACCGGATAGTGCTCCGACTTTAGATATGATCGAATATCGTTTTAATATAAGCCTCAAAAATAAAAATTCTGAAGGAATTGTCATTGATTTTATAGATTATCCGGGTGAATGGTTGGACGCAAAAAAATATCCTGACAAATACAAGGAACTTGGCGAAATGGTTAAAAAAGTGCATATTATCATTATCGCTATTGATTCGCCGCATTTAATGGAACAGACGAACAGTGACGAAGAAGATGCCGTTGGACAATTCAATGACAATCGCAATTATAGTCGTCGAATTGGTGAATGGGCAAAACGTAATTTCTCAACTAAGAGCGACTTAGCGGCAAAAATGGTCTTATTTGTACCGTTGAAATGCGAAAAATACTATCACAATAATCAAATGGGTATTCTCAATAAGAAAATCCATAAGGCTTATAAGGATACTTTCAACTTTTTTACGAATAATCAACAACCTTATGAAGTTGCAATTACGCCAATTTTGACTTGCGGCGACGAGGATAAAGGCGTTGAGTTTGACAGATTCGAGCGTGATGAAGTTACCAGAGAAATTATCTTGGAACAAGAATATCAGACACCGAGAAAAGCGTTTTACATTTTCACGAAGAAGATGTCAGAGCCAAAACCGCTTTATTGTGAACAGCCGATGATTTATATTTTGGCTTATGTACTTGCAATGGTTAGAATTGTCAAACAGAAAGAAAAGGAAAACGAAGGATTCTTTAGCGGAATTTTGAGATTTTTAAACGAAACCTTTTTTAATGCTGCAGCGGTTGAGGACTTCATGCAGGAACAAGATTTAATCAAGCAGGCGATGAAAAAGAATGGCAGCGGCTACGAGATTTATAGCAATCCGTTGAAATTTTAGGAAGTGATTAACATTGAAAGCGTATATTTACTGCTCTTATAAATTTTCGCCGGTCGGCTTTCAAATGGGTGCGATTGAATATAATCCGTCAACCGCCGTCGATTACATTCCTGATAATAAATCACTCAATAAATTTGTTGTAACGTCATTTGAACAAGGAATTATCAACAAAATTTACGGACTTTTGCCGGAAAGTTCAAAATACATTTATCTTGTCAAAAATCTGCAAAAAAATAAAGTCATTGACAAAAATGAAGGCGAAATTGATATTTATATGAACTTTGCCTTTGAGTTTGACAATTATGATACTTATAAAAATTTTGCTGCTAATTTTGATAATCTTTCGACTGAACAAGCGGTTGATGAATGTTCAAAATTTATCGTACCGGATAGGTCAGTTGGCACTTACGCCTTAAAAGTTAAAGCTACGGAGTTTAACTCATTCGTTGAAAAAATGTCTAAATCCGTAAACGGCGGCAATAACGATAAAACAATTTATATTGAGGTCGTACCGTCAAAACCACAGGAAGAAAAATTGCAGAATATCTTCCATTATGAGTTTGAGAATCTCGGCAATAAAAAATATTGTTATCCGGTAAAAAAAAATGCTTCAATGAGAGCGCCACAGACAAAAACTTCAATGAATCAAAATCAGTCAAAAACGAATCCCAAATTAATAGCAGCGGTCGCAGCAGCAGTAATTATAGTGTTGGTGATATTGTGGCTGATGTTGCGATAACCGGAATAGCAACCGGAATAACCGTCAGCAAAATGTTAGTTGATAAGTTGATTAAAAAGGACGATTAAAAAATTAAATTTATTGTCATTAATTAAAATGAGTTGCCAATAGCAGCTTGTTTTTTTATTGATTTTATCGAAGTTGTGTTTTATAATTATTTTGTTAATATTCATATTGGAGGTAAAATTATGAACAGTTCACTTAAAGCTGTTGAGATTAGCAAAGGCGTCTATTGGGTCGGTGCCGTTGATTGGTCAATGAGGAATTTTCACGGTTATGAGACTTCTCGCGGTACGACTTATAATGCCTATCTCATTCTTGACGAAAAAATTACTTTGATTGATACGGTTAAAGCTCCTTTTAAAGATGAATTGCTTATGCGAATCGCTTCGGTCGTTAATCCGGCAAAGATTGATGTTATCGTTTCAAGTCATGTTGAGCCGGATCATTCAAGTGCTCTGCCATTTATTAAAGAATATGCAAGAAATGCCGAAGTAATTACAAGCCAGCCTAATGGTGTAAAAGGTCTCACGGTACGTTATGGCAATTTGCATTATAAGCCGGTCAAAGCCGGTGACTCAATTTCTATCGGAGAACGCACGCTGGAATTTGTACCGACACCTATGCTTCATTGGCCTGATTCAATGGTTACTTACTGTCCGGAAGATAAAATTTTATTTTCAAATGACGCCTTTGGTCAACATTTGGCAGCGTCAATGAGATTCGACGACGAGAACGATTTAAACACGATTCTTTTTGAAGCAAAAAAATATTACGCCAACATTCTCATGCCGTTTGGCAAACAGGCGTTATCAGCTTTAGTAACGCTTGGCGGACATGATATAAAGATGATTGCAACCGGTCATGGCGTCATTTGGCGTCAAAATATTGAAACCATTATGGATTGCTACAGCGAATGGGCAAGCGGTGACGTTCAGGAACGTGCAGTTATAGTTTTCGATTCTATGTGGGGATCAACTCAAATTCTTGCACAAACAATTACGGAAGCCTTTGCAAAACGTGGTATACCTGCGGCTTATTATGATATTAAAACTACGCCATTGAGCGACATTGTAACTGACATTTTCACGAGCAAATATCTTGCTGTAGGTTCACCTACGATTAATAATCAGATGATGCCAACTATAGCCGCTTTTCTCTGCTACCTTAAAGGCTTGAGACCGCAAAATCATAAGGCACTTGCTTTTGGTTCTTATGGTTGGGGTGGTCAAAGTGTAGGACTTGTCGAAGAAGAATTGAAAGCTGCCGGAATGGAAATAATGCTCGACAAAATCCGTATTGCCAATGTACCTACTGCCGCTCAACTTGAAGACATAACCAAACACATTGCCGAACTTGAATTAAATTAAAGTCGCTAATAAAAAATCATTTAGCAGAAAGTGATGTATTAAAATGGGACTCAGAAAAAAATTTTTTATTCTGGCAGGTTTAGCCGGACTTTTGATGGCGATTGTGTCAATCGTTGGTTATTTCAGCGCTTATAATAATCTTGAAATCAGCGTTGAAGGTGAACTTAGAGAAACAGTAGAAGCACAACGAAATCAGCTTGACGGCTGGTTGAGCAGTAATGCCGCAATCGCTACCGGTGCTGCAAATATTATGACGGCGCTCAATGGCAACGATTCAATCGCAAATTTAAGCGAAATGCTCTCACTTGCTGACGGCAATTCAAATATTCTCGAAGTTGGCGTCGGCAATGAAAAGGCATTCTTTCAAGGACGCCATGCAGGTAATAAAACGGGTGAGATTGATCCTCGTACTCGCGGCTGGTATAAAGAAGGACGCGACGCTGGAAAGACCGTTTTCACTGAAGCTTATGTTGATAAGTTCACGAATGAGCTTGTAACTTCTGCCGTTTCACCGTTCAAAAACAATGGACAATTTGCCGGAACAATTTTTGTTGATATTGCGCTTAAAACTCTTGATGATGAGGTCGCAAAACTCAAGTATCACGGTGAAGGCAACGGAATAGTTATCGAAAGAAGCGGCAACATTTTGGCAACAAGTGGTCCGGCACAAAAAATGTCCAATTTTAAGGATATAAATATTCTCGGTACACATTTTGACGAAATGTTAAAAAACGGTGAAGGTTATGTCATTGTCGAAGGTTCCGGCGATAGAGAAGATACGATTTTTGCTTATACGACAGTTCCAAGTTCTAACTGGATTGTTGGTATTGAAGTTCCTTATGATTTTGTATTTGCAGCAGTAAGCAAACTTCGTATAACTTTTGGTTTGCTGACAATCGTAGGTCTTGCGCTGATGACTTTCATGTGCTTGAAGCTGGCAAACAGTATTACGGATCCAATAATTCAACTTGAGTCACACGCTAGAGAACTTTCAAACGGAAATTTGAAAATTGATAATATCGCCGTACATTCAAGTGATGAAATTGGTTCACTAACTCAAGCATTTAATACAATGGCTACCAATTTACGCAAACTCATAAGTAAAATGGCATTAACTTCTGAGCAAGTTGCTGCGTCAAGTGAAGAATTGACGGCAAGCGCTCATCAATCTGCAGAAGCCGCTGTTAATGTTGCAGAAAATGTATCACAAGTTGGCAATGATATAAATCAGCAAATGCAGGATATTGAAGCGGCAAAAAATAGCATTAGCGTTGTATCTGACGATATTCAAATCGTTGCAGATAAAGCGACAAATGTTGCTTTAACTTCCGAAAAGACCGCTGCCGCTGCTAAGACCGGCGAAGATTTGATGCAGGAAGCTGTTGAAAAGATGAGCAGCATTGAAAAATCTGTTTTGGCAAG
>CAJOHI010000069.1 GCA_905234365.1 uncultured Selenomonadaceae bacterium
TTTCTATCTGTATCGACAACAACTTTTAATGTAATTAGCTTTTTCATTACGTCATCATGAGGCATTAATATTATCTTATAAAATATATGGCGATTATTTTTATGTTTTTCTTCTATGATTAGTTGAGGATTTTGTATTATGTTCTTTACGTGATTTTCTAATCTTTTGCGATACTCAGAATCTGTCATTTGATGATCTCCGAGAATATGTTCTTGAAAAGTTGACTCTTTCAAAATAATTTCATTGCCAAGAGGATCAACGACTTTCCAACGAATATTTTTTTCCACAATATCACCAAATTATCTATGCAAATCTGAAATTAAGTGATCTATTTCCTGTAACACTCTCTTAGGTGAAATTTTCTTTGAGCATTCAAAATGCCTATCAGTTTCAGCATAACGCTTGCAATTATAACATTCAGCTAAATCAACGCGCAAGTCATTGAAACAACCATGACATACCATTTTATTAATTATTCTGTAAGGCGTGTCAAATTCAGCCCAAGTTTCTGAAATGCCGCTAATCAAAATTACAGGTATATCCAGCGACCAAGCAATCCAGGATAAGCCGCTGCCTATTCCAATGAAGAAATCAGCATAAGCAAGCATATTGACTCGTTCCATCAAAGGAATATCTCCGGTAAAGTCTTCGGCACCGGCAGGTATTGTAACAGTATTTCCATAATTTGTACATTCACGATTTTTGTCAATGCAAAGTACCCTATAACCTCGTTGTTTGAGATAATTAACAACAATATCCCAGCCACCCGGATAAAGCCAACTCTTGGCCGTAGTTGAAGCCTGAACCGCAATACAAACATAAGGCTCTTGAATTTGACGCGGTTTTGTAGGTTTAAATACAACTTTTTCAACTTTACCCATTTGAGAATCGCCTAAAATTGTGCGGCCAATATCAACAAGCGGTATAGCTCTGGAATCAAAAGTTGCTGCAATCGGCATATTTATACAAGCTGCCATATAATAAGTAGCGTAATTATCAAATGCAAGTTCTTCTTCGATTTGTTCAATATTTGGATAGTAAGTTGCCACAAGTTCTTTTAAATAATCCGGTACAGTACAGGAAATCCTGCAGTCATAAGCCTTGCGAAAAGCGTCCATATATGGAAAAAGTGTAATATTATCGCCAAGCGCTTGATGAAATACAAAATGAACTCTTTGACCACGCGGATTAAATTGGTAATTAAATAAAATTTGTCCGTTTTTCGATATGATAACATGCCAATGAATGAAGAATTTCTCCGCCGAAATCAAAGTTACATTTGATACATTATCTTCGTCGAATAAAGTTAAATCGTTGTAATAATCTCTAATTGTAATATGATAGCCTTCGCCTTCTGCAATTTGTATCCTCAATCCTAAATTGAAATCCATCATAATTCCGGGTATATTGGTTCGTCCAAGTATTTTGTTATTTGTAAGTTTATTCGAGTGAAAATAAGTCAAAATTTTAGCTAATACATCTTGTGGAATATGTGCAAGACTTGGACCATAGAAAAAGCGCACCGGATATTTATAAGCAGGTGGCTGTTGAGACGGCTGCGGTGCTGCCTGTTGTACATTTTCAGGTTGTGCATTAACTTGTGGTTTTTGAACTTTTACTGATTGTTTTTTGTTCATTGAATGTTTTTTTGATTTTGAATTTTTCTTTGCCATTGATTATAAGACTCCTTTAGTTGATGGAATATCATTCATACGCGGATCACTTTCAACAGCAATCCTTAGCGCATGACCTAATGCTTTAAATATCGCTTCTACCTTGTGATGAGAATTTGTACCGTAAAGAACTTTGACGTGCAAGGTTAATCCGGCGTTAAAGGCTAATGCTCTCAAAAATTCCTCAGTTAATTCGGTATCGTAATTGCCAATCATTGGTGCCATTTTGCCGCCGTCGTAAACAAGATAAGGTCTGCCGCTGATGTCAAGCGAAACAAAAGCCAGCGTCTCATCCATAGGCAGATAAAAAGTACCGTAGCGGTTAATTCCTCTTTTATCGCCAAGTGCATTTTTTATTGCAGCACCAACTGCAATTCCAATATCTTCAACGCTGTGATGACCGTCAACGTTAATATCTCCGCTGCAGTCAACATCAAGATTAAATCTGCCGTGAGAGGCAAACAACGTCAACATATGGTCAAAAAAACCAATACCGGTATTAATATTACTTATGCCCTCGCCGTCAAGATTAATTACAATATTTATTTTAGTTTCATTAGTTGATCTTTGAATTTGTGCCTGTCGCATTTGACACCTCCTACTTTTATTAGCTCTTATTATTGAATATTATAGTAATGCAAAACTGTAGATGTTGTCAACTAAAAAATACGTTCCTCAAAATTTTACAACAATTTCCGCAAACAATTACACATTTAAAAATTGATGATTTTTCAACTATTGCAAAAAGTTGCAATAAATTTAATTGAATTTATGATATAATATCTATGAGGTGATTTACAGATGACTTATTTAGATTCACAAAATGAAAGTTATGAACGAAATAACAAGTTAATTGCGGCAACACTCAGTTTATTTAAAGGCGTTTTGAAATTACCAAGTTTGTTGACGCCGATGAAACTTTACAACGATATAAACATTGCACACGGTTTTTTTATAACTGACGAAGCATATGAAAATTGCCCACAGATAGCTGATGCTGCAAATTTGATGATAGTAGAAAAACTTTACGGCTATAATATACTTGAACTCAACAGAGGATTTTATAAATCATTCGGCAATGTTAAAAATTCGACGCCGGAAGAATTAGTAGCAAAACAAATTACTCATTACTTCACGACATATGGACTAGAATCATTGGGCATAAGAGATAAAGAAGCAGTATATATACCTCCAGATGTTTTAGAATTGCCGGAAAACTCCGAGCCGGTAAAAATTACAATTATAAAATTACTCAGTCTCGACGAAGTAAAAGAACGAACACTTAAAATTATAATGTCCGGAATGGCTTTAAAAAATGAAACATTGGAGCACATCACGACGATAATCAAAGAACTTAAATTAAAATCTGAAATTAAAATTGACGACGTGCCTAATAAAGAGTTACGAATCAAATTATGTGAATTGCTTAATAAAATGCCGTTAGAGCCGGTTGAATTTCTGCGCTACATGATTTATAAAAAGATTAAAGATTTACCGCTGATAAGTAATCCAATGTTGCTTATAAAAAGTCATGAAGTAATTCTGGCGATAAAATGCAGTGATGAAAAAGTCAGCAGCCACTTTCAAGAATATATTGCATATGACAGCGGCTTGAACAGATTGGCGACAATTTTTCACAGATACAAAGAACTTTGGCTTGCCTTCAAAAAAGAATCGAAATATATGGCATATGTCATAAATAAAATTCGTAAATTAGCAAATATTTATCATAAGCCTTTAACGCCGAAAATCCTCGACACAGTCACGTCAAATAAAAATATTGATATTGAGGCTTTCAAAAGGGAGTTAAGCAAGGTTACAATCTTTAAAAAAATTTCTCTTGCGAACAGCATATTATTCAGACGTGCTGCACCCGAAAGTATTGCCTATTTCATTCGCAACGGCAAGGCTTATACAACTAAATATGACAAAATTTTTGATTATAATCCCGAAGTGTTTGATATTTTGATGTCGTCGATTATTGACGCTGTAAAACCGCAAGTTGAAAGCAAGACGATTTACATACCTGGAAATTTTAATTATGCGATGCCGACGAGTGAGAAACTCTTTTGGAATTCAATTCCTTATAACTCAAGTTATGAACTGCCGAGTAAAAATGTAGTTATAGCGGTTCATTGGACGAATGTGAAGGACAAATTTCATAACGAGCATAGAGTTGATTTAGATTTGCATTATCAATCCGACAAATATGATGCCGGCTGGAATAATTATATGGAAAAAGATAATTTAGTCAATATGCAGGAAGATAAAATAATATTTTCCGGCGACATGACTGACGCTCCGGCTGAATATGGCGGCGCTACTGAGGCTTTCTTTATCGGTCAAAGTGTGATTGATGATATGGCAGTTATAAATCTTAATAATTATACTTCGAATGAAATGCCGGTGCCTTTTAAATTCGTAATTGACGAAGTAAAATCCGACAGAGTAAATCAAAAATATTTGATAAATTCACATACTATGTCATTTTGCATACCAAATGAGATTGTCGGAACTGAACAATTTCTTGGATTTTTAAATTCTGATGCAGAAGGCAACAAAAAATTTTACTTTACTTCGGCGTCATTAGGAAGCAGAATTGTTTCGCGTTATGATGAAAATACTGATAATATGGTTAAAGCGCTTAGAACTTCTTTTGAATCCTGTTTGAAGCTGAAAAATGTCTTAAAAAGTGCCGGTGCTGTCTTTGAAAAAGCGGAAGAATCCGAATGGGATATTAATCTTGATCCGCAAACGGTGACGAAAGATACGATCATGAATTTGTTAATAAAAACAAATAGTGATTAAAAATCCATAGTATTTATCAAAAAAACCGCCAATTTAATGACGGTTAATTTTAATACATTGACTTTTAATAATATTGATAATTTCAAATAGCGTTGATTTGAACAGGAATACAATTTAAAAATAAGCGAGGTGAAAAAACTGCTGCTTACTCTGTAAACATAGCAAGATTTAAAAACAAATTAACAACAAAGCCAAAACAGATGAAATTAAAGTAAGAATCGTAGACAGATTTTATCTAAAATTTAAATAGACACCAGATATGCTTTAAGTAGCAGTAAATATGTTCAAATTATTAAAAAAAGGTACGAAGTCGGATTTTTACATCATTATAGGGATTCTCTTATTGTTTCTCCTTAAGGCTACTTTATCGTCGTATTTAAATCTAGGTACACACGAACAGACGTTGATTAATATATTGATTAACGTATTTATAATAATTATTGTTTTAATTACTCTCATGAACAAAATAAAAAATCAACAAGAACTCAATATCAAAGAAAATCTCCTAAATGGACTAGTTCAAGAGAGTCGAACGCTGCTCAACAAAATCATTAGCACCACTCAAGACTCTCAAATCAAAGAGCCGGCAATGCAACTAAATAAAATGATTGACAACATTAGAGCCTTTAACAAAGTCAAAAACGATACAGATTATCAACCTGAAAAACTCCTTAAAAAATCAAAAGTCAACAGAAACCTTCGCAAGGGCATAGTTGCTGTCCTTATCGCTTTAATGATTGGTAGCCTTGTCATTTATATTGAAACGGTCGTCGAACTTACTGAAAGCAAGATTAACCAAATAGCTGAGACTTATAGTAGTGAAACGACTAACAATAATGACAACTATATGTTCATTGTCGATGAGAAAGGAATTATTTTCGATCACCCTGACAGTGAATACAATGCGTTGAATATTAAGGACACTGAATATTTGGGAGCCTATTTGAGCGGCAAACCGACTATTATTACCGATTATACCGGCAGTTGGAGAGTTTGTTTTAGCAAAAAAGATTCGACAACCGATCAATACAATGTGTTGGTGTTAGATTTATGGACTATATATTCAATATGCGGCAGCAACCTTTTATTAGGAATTATCCTTTTAATAATTTTTCTGTTATGTATTATTATTGTTGATCTTTTCATTGATCGTCTATTTGATTGGCAGGATTCCGTTAATAATCAACTTGAAAAGGCTATTGCCAATGCTGTTGCAGCGGGAAAAGCAAAATCTCAATTCTTCGCGCAAATGTCCCATGAGATACGTACGCCTATTAATGCAGTAATTGGCATGAATGAAATGATTCTTCGTGAGTGTACAGATTCAACCATTATAAAATATGCACAAAATGCTCATGCTGCGTCAGAATCACTCTTATCGCTGATTAATGATATTCTTGATTTTTCAAAACTTGAATCTGAAAAAATGGAACTCGTAGAGGAAACCTATAAATTGGACGAACTCATTAGAAACCTCATCAACATGATAAAATTTCGCGCTGAAAAGAAAGAGCTTGATTTTAGAGTGCGAGTAAATGAAAACATACCTAACGAACTTTTTGGAGATTCAACAAGGATTCGTCAAGTCGTTGTGAACTTTCTTACCAATGCCGTCAAATATACCAAAGTCGGCGGTATAGTGTTTAGTGTTGATATGGAATTGGGGCTGGATGAAGATACCGGAGTGAAACGTCAACTCGGAGAATTGCTGCTGAAGTTTAGCGTCAAAGACAGTGGTATTGGTATACGCGATGAGGATAAAAGTAAATTATTTAAGGATTTTGAACGATTCGATGCCAAGCAGAATAAAAATATCGAAGGCACAGGTTTAGGCCTCGCAATCACTGCCAAACTTGTAAAGCTTATGCGCGGCAAAATTGAAGTCGACAGCATTTATGGCGAAGGCTCGACATTTACTGTTTTAGTACCTCAGAAGGTTATAGGTAAAAAAGGCGTCGGCAGATTTGAAGAAAAGGTAAAGGTTGAAAAAAATAAGACCGATGTTTATAGAGTCAGCTTTATTGCGCCTAGTGCCAAAATTCTTGTTGTTGACGATAATGAAATGAACCTTCTGGTTGCGACTTCCCTACTCAAGGCAACAAAAATTCAAGTTGATACCGCAATGAGTGGTATAGCTGCGCTGAAAAAGTTAGCGGATAAACCTTATGACTTGGTATTTCTTGATCAAATGATGCCGAACTTGGATGGTATTCAAACTTTAAAACTCGCTAAAGAAATGGAAGGAAATAAATCTAAGGGAGTGCCGATGATAGCGCTGACGGCAAATGCTATTTCCGGTGCTAAAGAAATGTTCCTACGGGAAGGTTTCACCGATTATCTAAGCAAGCCAATCGACGCTCGTGAACTTGAGAAGATGTTAATGGAATACCTGCCTAAAGAAAAATTGAGGGAGCCTTCATCTGATACAGATACAACAGAAAAATCTCAAAAACTTCAAAAAAATATGGAAGATATTTCCTCTGTGCCGCAAGTTATTGAAAGAAAAGATACAAGATATAGTTATTTGAATCCAGAATTAGGTTTGCAATACAGCGCCGGTATGGAAGATATGTATCAAAATGTCCTGGAAATGTTCTGTAAACTCAAAGACGATAAAAAAAGTCAGATGAAAGCAGCTTTTGATTCTAAAGATTGGAACAACTATACAACGTTAGTTCATGCACTCAAGTCTACTTCACTATCAGTCGGTGGTAAAGCATGTTCCGAAGCTGCCAAACAACTTGAGGCTTACGGTAAAATTCTTATTTCGACTTCTTCCTCCGAAACTGATAAACATGAAGCAGAAGAATATATCAGCACTCATCATCAAGAAGCAATGAAACTTTACGATAAGTTGGTCGATGAAGGCAGAAATTATCTCAACTTAGGAGTTGAAAAGGGATCAGAAAACGTTGTATCAGAAGAAAAATTAGAAACCAAAACAGAAGTCGATACGAACGATGACGATATAAATTCAACATTGCAAGAAGCCTTTAATAATGAAGATTGGTTAATGTACTCTATTTTGATAGATCAAGTTGATGGTGTTGATAAGAATATCAAGATGGCTTGTCAGATGATAACTTCAGATTTTACTAATGACCAAGAAAAGAATGAAGCCATTCAATACATCAAAGATAATCACGATAAATTGATGAACAAAAAATGAGTAAATCAGGAATTAGTAACATATAATAAGAAAAACTTATTAAATACCACTAAAAATCGAATTGTTTAAAAAGAAATTAATTTGTAAAATATGGTAAGAAACAAAAAAGGAGCGATAAATATGAAGTATGTAAAATTTGGAAATACAGGAATGGACGTATCAAAAATTTGTCTCGGAATGATGAGTTTTGGTAAGCCCGGCAAAGAGAACGGCGTATTCCCTTGGGCTAAGACTTACGATGAAGGCAAAGAAATGTTCAAGAAAGCTGTTGAGCTTGGTATCAACTACTTTGACACAGCAAACGTCTACCAAATGGGCAGCAGTGAAGAAATTACCGGCAGATTTATCAAGGATTTTGGGCTTGATCGTGATGAAATTGTCGTTGCAACAAAAGTAAATTTTGAAATGCGGCCAGGTCGTCCGAATGGCGGCGGAACTTCTCGCAAAAATGTTATGGCGGAAATAGACCACAGTTTGAAACGTTTGCAACTTGATTATGTTGACGTTTATCAAATTCATCGCCTTGATCCGAATACACCAATGGAAGAGACAATGGAAGCACTTCACGACGTTGTAAAGAGCGGCAAGGCACGTTATATCGGAGCTTCAACTATCTTTGCCTGGCAGCTTGAAAGACTTCAAAATATCGCTGAGACTCACAACTGGACGAAGTTTGTATCACTTCAGCCGCAGTACAACTTGATTTATCGCGAAGAAGAACGTGAAATTATGCCGCTGTGCAAAGATAGAAAAATGGCAGTAGTCCCTTGGTCACCACTTGCAGGCGGTCGCTGTGCTCACCCTTGGGGAACTAAGACCTACCGCAACTCGATTGATGAAGTATCGCCAATGGTTTGGGATTCAACTAATGATGTTGACAAAGTTGTAGTTGACAATCTCGAAAAAGTATCAAAGGAAATCGGCTATTCAATGGCGCAAACTTCTTTGGCATGGATGTTGAGCAAAGATTATATCACCGCACCGATTGTTGGCACGACTTCAGTTAAACATATCGAAGAAGCGGTTTCAGCACTTGACATTACACTTGACGATGAAACAATTAAAAAATTAGAAGCACCATATGTACCGCACATTAAGACAGGAGCGTTTTGAGATGAAAAAGAAAATCCGTAATGCTATACTCGCCTTAACTTTGTCAGCAGGACTTTTGACAGCAACAAATGTTGATGCGGCAAAACCGATTATGATTGAAGAACAAGGTTCTTTCACTGTTGGCGGCACTTATAAAGAACGTCCCGGAAAATTTTCTCAAGAAAACTTTGTTGCTGAGGACGGACAACGGGCTTACGGTGATTTTGCCTATGTGGAATATCAAAAACCTGTACACGCCAAAAAGTTACCGCTCATTTTTCAACACGGCGGCGCACAGTCGAAACGTACATGGGAATCCGGACCCGACGGACGTGAAGGTTTCAACACAATGTTTGTTCGCGCCGGATACTCGGTTTATTTGGTTGATCAGCCCAGAAGCGGAGAGGCTAATCTCTCAACAGAGGCGGTAACTCCCGATACACCTTGGGCAAGTAATCCAATGTATGGCGATAAAACGCTCTATGTACTGTCGCGTATCGGTCACTACGATGAGGCAGGCAATCCCGTTCCAAATGCACAATTCCCAAAAGGCGAAAAAAATTATCAGGCTTTTCAGCAGAGTTGGACGATTGGCTCAGGTCCATTAGACAATGATTTGAACGCCGATGTTCTTGCCGAATTGGTGAACCAGCAAAAAGATGGCGCAATTTTAGTAACTCATTCTATGGGCGGCACAATCGGTTGGCGAACAGTTCTTCGCACGGGTAAGGTGAAAGCAATTATTTCCTACGAGCCGGGTGGAACTCCGTTCGTTTTCCCTGAAACTGAAATGCCTAAAATTACGGACGCTCGTTTCAAAGCACTTTCTGCCTCTGCCATTGGTGTTCCAATGAATGATTTTCTGAAACTCACTAAGATACCTATTGTTCTCTATTATGGTGACTACATTCAGATTGGATCGGAAAACGTCGGAGAGGACAAATGGGGAACGGAATACGCTATGGCTGAGCAGTTTGTAGCAACAATCAACAGACATGGCGGCGATGCAACACTTGTACATTTACCGAAAATCGGAATCAAAGGAAATTCTCATTTTCTCATGCAAGAGCAAAACAACGAGGAGATTATGAAATTGGCACTCGCTTGGCTCAAAGAGAAGGGATTTGATAAATAATGAATGTATTTGAAAGATTGAGAAATGGACAGCATTGTCATGTGCTCGAAGATGAACAATATGTAAGAGAGGCTCACGGTGAATTTGCCCGTTGTGCTCACATTTGCCACTTGATTAACTCGACTGATCCAGACAATAAAGAAGAACTCATCAAACTTGAGAAAGAACTTTTTAAT
>CAJOHI010000070.1 GCA_905234365.1 uncultured Selenomonadaceae bacterium
TCCTGCCGAATCATGAATTGCGTGCATGTTTAAAGTCGGTGTCACAAGGTAATAAGGATCAACACTTCCTGCTGAATCAAGCACGGAATAACGTTGAACGTCAGCATTGAGCATAAACTCTGTCAGGAGCGGCTGTCTATTTTTGTCTGTAGGATTGCTTGGATTTGCATAGACACGCCAAACTGCGCTTGAATTTCCGCCTGTGGTATCAATATTTCCCCAATTTGAATAAATTTGTGATACATCAATTTTTTCTCCGCCTTGAACATTGGTTTGTTCAAAATAGAGACCTGATGTATCGCCGTGAAACAACTTAGTGTAATCGTTGGAAGAACTTACCAAGCCGCCATTATATACATTTGTTAAGGTGGTACATTGGAAGTTGTAGTCTCCAACGCTTATGAGACCGGCAGAATTAGTTCCAGTAACATTGCCAACATTATAAGCATTGGTTACGTTAGCTCTCATATAAGTTCTGTAACCTAAACTTCTACCGATCAGACCACCACTGTAATAACCGCTGATGTTTCCGGCATTATAGGCATTTTCTAATTCGTCTGCATAAAAATAACCGAAAAGACCACCGGCATAACCACTACTGTCACTGCCCGTAATATTTCCTTTGTTATATACATTTTTAAAAGTAGCATTACTATAGGGGATTGTTCCGACAAGACCACCCGTATAATAACCGCCAGTAACATCTCCCAAATTAAAAACTTGCTCCATATTAACCCGCGACAGTTGACCTACAATACCGCCTGCACCGCTACTATCTGTAGAGCCGGTTGAAGTTACCGCACCTTCATTCCAACTTTTGCTGATGGTTGTCTTATTAGTAGATTTTCCTATAAGTCCACCAACATAGTCTTTACCTGTTATTGTACCCGTATTAAAAACTTTTTCTAAATTAACTTTATTAACTTCAATATTATATATATAATCATAGTCATCATAATTACCTTCACCTGATAAAATGTTGCCGATCATTCCTCCGACACCTTCGCCTGAAGATGCAGATACATTTCCATTGTTTATTGAATTTTTAATATCAACTGCACCATTTACCTTTTGACCTACAATGCCGCCTGCATTTCCGATAGAAGTAATGGGAGCAAAATTTTCTATATTTTCAAAAGTTACTTGCGGAGCACCGGGTATGTTATATGTCGGATAATCATAATAACTATAACCTTGAGCTTGATAGGCATAAACTTCTTCCCACGAATGTACTACTATTCTATCTTCTCCCCACATAGTCAGTTCAACAAAAGAGCCTTCGCCGCCGCCTGAAGTCCCAACGAGACCGCCGGCATAACTACCTGTAATTGAATTGTTTGAATTTTCAAGAACAGAAACATTTTTAATTGTACTTTCCAAAGGCGTAGTAGGAATGTCGTAAGTAGTTCCTCCTGATTCTGTCACCCACATATTGTAATCACCGCGAAAAAGCCCACCCTTTTGAGCGATTAAACCTACAAGTGCACCGGCATTTTTTGTAGTTGAATCACCGACTTTTACATTTTGAAAGCGAAGATTTTTAATTGTGCCGCTAAAAATTGAAAATAAGCCTTGATTTTCGCTTACAGTGTTGTCAGTAGTCAAATTTGAAATTTTGAAATTCAATCCATTGAAATTTATCTTGTCACTTTCTGAGGCAAAATCAGAATAATCCATATTGTAACCGAGCGGTTTAAAAGATGTGATGTTATAAGGCGAAGCGGTAAAATCAATATCACGGTCTAACATATAATTGCCATGAATTGTACCTTCAGTCGGTGTAAGCTGATTATCGCTTGTCCATTTACTGTGATTGGCTAGGTTGAAATCAAAAGGATTTTGAAGCAATCTGTAATCGTCGATTGTCTGAGTGTTGCCGTTAAGTGTTTTGGCAGTCCAGTTAAGATTATTTGCGGAGTTTAGCATTTTGTCATCACCGACTGCATCGGCAAGGAAGTATTTGTAAGTAGGTGTCTTTGCTACGGTGTTATATTGTTGTTGAACCTCATATAACTTTTTTGAATAATCCGAGTTAGCATTTGTGTTGAATTTAGTTGCATCGTCGAAAGTAAAAATATTTGCATCGCTCCACACGAACTGTTCAACTACTCCAATTTCCGAGCCGTAAATTCTGACTTGTTTACTGCTTTTGGTTATACTGTCTTTGATAACAGTATCCAACGCCAGCGCATTTATTATTTTGTCATTTTCTTCACCGGCTGTACCGTTGCCGTCCAAATCAACACTATTTGTAACTATCTGAGCGCGGAAAAAGTCGTAAAGTTTTCCGAGTGTTTCATAATTTGCCTCACTGACTTCAAGGTTATTGGCAAATTCCGTATCTGATTCTTCATGTTTGATTGTTCTGCTGCTACCGGTTCCGTTTGTGTAAAGATAAATACCGTAGTGGTCGGCGAGTGCCAAAATCATTTTATCTTTGTCATTGTATGTTGCGTCGTCGAAATCGAAAGGATTTACCAACTCCATATTCACGCTGCTTGAAGTGACGACATAGCCAACTTCAGGAGGATTATCTGAGATTAAAGTAACATTTGAGCCGGAAAGTTTGGCAGCATTATCCCAAGTGTAAACAGTATTACCGGAATCAGTTTCACCGTCGGTTGTAGTTGCAGGGTTGCCGTTAGAAGTCAGAGCACGGATATTATCAGTATTGCGAATTTGAATTGTATTGCCTTCAACTTTCAAGCTGTTTGCCTGAACTTGACCGAGAAACATAACATCACCGTCAGCAATATCATAAGTGCCGAGAATGTCTGAACTTTTTAAGCCGCCGTTATTGATTAAAGGTGTATTGGCTGCAAAAATATCATAATTATCGCCGCCATTTACATAACTTTGAATTTGAGCGTCAGTAAGCGAGCGCGTAGAAACAAAAAGATTATTGGTATTGATCCTGGAATTTGGACCAAATAAAATGCCATTAGGATTAAT
This sequence comes from uncultured Selenomonadaceae bacterium, assembly GCA_905234365.1. Lineage (GTDB taxonomy): Bacteria > Bacillota > Negativicutes > Selenomonadales > Selenomonadaceae > Quinella. The sequence continues at coordinate 2,953 of CAJOHI010000070.1, forward strand.
AATATAGAAATTATTTACACCTATGGCATTAATTGTGCCGTAAATTAGAGACGGATTTACTGCCGCAACATAATTTAACATATTAGTCATACCAAAGAAGTTGACTTTTTCATTTGGACCGACAGAAAAATCGCGCCACTTAATATAAGCATTTCCTGCTGAACCAGAAATGTTCATTGTTTTGCCAGAAGTAGTTATGTTAATATTACTTGATTTATCAGGTGTAGCAGGTTCTATCGGCAAAGCTTTAAGAGTGTGCTGGTTAATAAACATACTGCTCATAAAAGTCATGCCGCCCAAGATCAGCCTACACAAGGCCTTATACCTTTTCTTCCAAATTTTCCGTCTCATCTTATTCACGCTCCATGTTCCTAATTAAAAAATTTTTCCTGCCATGAACCAAAAACGTTGGCGAGCATCATTAACAGACGCAACGAGAGGATTATTGCCTATCTTTCTTGCATAATCCAATCTTATGAAATAGTCATTGGCTTTAGAATAATTTGCTTGAACACCCCAAGAACGAATCGTATTGATGTCATGATTGGTTTTTACTCCCGTGCCACCTATGTCAAAAAAAACATTGAATGACAAACCGTCAACTTTTGTATGCCATATCATTTCAGTCTTGCTTAAATAGCCTTCGTCACCTGAAGCATCGCCGTCGGCATAACCTCTGACGCCGTTAGCTCCGCCTAATGTCATTTGCTCTGCACTTGACAAGTTTTTACTGGAATTTTGCAAAAGAAAATTTGTATGAAATTCCCAATATGATGAGAAAAGTTTTCTATAATCTAATTCCATTTCCGAACGAACGAAGTTACCTTTAGTATATCCGTCTTCCGCCATTTCTCTTGCTGATTCAGTTCGTGGTGAGAGATGACCGTCATAAAGAGTAAAAGCATAATTAAATAAATCATTATGAAGGGAACGCTTATAGCCGTTGAAACCAAGCGAAAAGGTATGAATGTGATTTTCACCTTGAAAACGCTGAGTAAATGTTCCCAAACCTAGAGCAGATAAATCAATTTTATATTGCATTGTTTGAGTATAATCACGGAATTTATAGCCGTAATTCCAAACAAAACCGTCGTGAATGGTTTTCCAAACAGGCGTATTTCCATAAATTTTTATGTCGGTAGAATGTCCGCCTGCGTCCAAACCCGGCACAGCACTTTGGACAAGGTGATAAGTTGTATGACCAAGTGAAATGCCGAGACGAGAAGTAGATTTTCTTCTGCTGATTATGCTGTAATCTATAAGGTAATTATCAAGGTCTTCATTTGAGAGCAAACCGCTAATTTCAAGGCGACTGCCTCGATTGTCCAGGTTGTACATGTCATAAATCAAACTTGAGCGGTAACGTCCCGAAGTTTTGCTGCCATAGTTTTCGATATAAAAGATACCTCTATTTTTCTGATCGTCAACAACATTGATATTTAAATTGATTCTTTTGGTTAAAGTATCAGGAATTAATGCGCCTCTTGCTTTTACGCCGCCAATTTCATTAATCAGATACAAAACATCTTCAATCTTGTCATTCTGAACCATATGTTTTGTTTTAATGTTGTCGCCGACTCTTCGCAAAATGTCATCAGCCATGTGACTCTGATTGTTAAAATTAACCTCTCCAAAATTCGGAGACATAATTTTGAATGTTATAACTCCGTCAGTTGAATCCTGTTCGGGAAGGTAGGCAACTGCCGCAAGCCAGCCTTCCTGTCTGCAAAAAGTTTTTATCTCTGCTGCAATTTTTCTAAGAGCGGTAATATCAACACGTTGCCCAATGTAAGGCTCTACGATATGCTGTACATGTGATTGTTGGATCTTTTCTATATCAGAATCAATCCTTACACCTTTTAGTTCAAAAGTTTCTTCATCATTTTCTACATCACTTAGTTCCGGTTCGCTCTCCTCAATTTCAACTTTTTCGACATTTGATTTTTCAGTTTCTCCTGCTGCCTGTCGAGCTGCTTCACGCGAAATGTCTGCTGTATTCACTGTTTCAGCGTATACAGTAATTGGAAAAACAAACAATCCGCAGAAAAGGAGAATTGATGCCTTGTTCCTCAACATACTACCTCCAAAATCATAAAAAGTCTCATTAGAATTTTTTTAAATATATCATACCAATTGTATTATCACATAATATTTTTCATAAGTAAAGGAGTTTTAATATTTTTTTGAAATATTAGCGGCAATCAAAAAAAGTTTACAGCTTCAATCGCCGTAAACTCTAAAATCTTCGACTTATATATTTTTCGCTTCTATCACATCGACAGCTTTTTTAAGTTCATCTGCTACGCCTTTCATCTTAGCAAGAGAAATCGAGCAAGCTGCAATTCTTATACCTAATTTCAACGGTACAGCAAATATCAATTTTTTATGCAATTCATTGCATATAGCCTCAGGATTTTTAGCCGGAATCGCAATGAAGAAGCCGCCTTTATATGGCAAAAAGTTTAATCCACAGGCATGAGCTTCCTCAACAAATACATCTGCTCTATGCTGTACCATTTGATAAAGGTCGTTGCGTTCTTTTTCATATTGCGCCATAACCGTTTTATCTTTATTCATCGCCACAAGAAGTGCCTGTGCTCCACGATTGATGTTTGACCAGACTGCACGATTGGAGTATTTATTGACCTCTTTAAATTCCTCAATGACTTCTTTGCTGGAAGAAACGGCAACAAGTGCTCCGGTGCGCTGTCCGTACATGGTATAACTTTTCGACATACTGAACGCAAACATTGTTAAAATGTTCTCAGGCAAATTGCTGAATTTTGTCATAAATTTGCGCGTTGCATTTTTTTCACCGGCAAAATCAATGTAAGCAATATCAACTAAAATCGAAATCTTCTTGCCTTTAGCTGCATAAGTTTTAGCCACATCAATAACAGCGTCCCAATCTTCTTCGGTGAGTGCAAAACCTGTTGGATTATGAGCCGGTGTATTGAGAATTATTAACAGTGAATCCTGCACTTCAAGCGCTAAATCAACTCTCTCTGTAAATGCTGCAATATTAAATTTCTGTTCCTTGTCAAACAATTTAAAAGTCAACAACTGCTTTCCGGTCTCATTGCAAATGATTTTATAATTTCCCCAAAACCAGTCTGAAGTCAACACTGCGTCTTCACGTTCAGCATAATTTGCAATCGCATGATGAATTGCACCTGTACCACCTGCTGTTGCAACTGCACCTATGTAACCTTCAGGCTTATTGTCGGCAAATACCGAATCCGTAACCGCTTCCAAATATTCTTGCAAGCCTGCGATCGGTGCATATGCTACCAAATCAGTCATCGGGAGCGAACGATAAACTTTTTCCATCGTCGGAAGAACTGCCAATTTTCCTTCCTCGTTAAGCACAACACCAATCGTCGCATTTGTTACTTTATCTGCACCATGTTCTTTAACTGCCATTTGGCAAGCGGAATTTGCTTCAAATATTGCATCATGTAATTTTCTGTCCGTTGAATGTGACGCCGCCATTGTCATTTATATCATCGCCTTTCAATTTATCCAATAGATTATAGTTTACAACAAAAATTTTAATTGTCAATTCAAATGTAAATTTAATACTGTATACAATTTTTTCTTTTTTGTGTGTTGGAGATATATAGCAACACAAGCAGCGTTAATAAAAAAACTTATTCAAGGTCTGGTGAAGGCAGGAAAGAGAGACCTCACCGGAACCTCTGCAGTTGATTCATGTTAGTGTTAAACATTGAATTACCGAATCACCTTTATTGTTAAAAAAAATATCTGCTTCAACGCCAAATACTTCTCTGACGAGTCCAATCGTCAATATTTTTTTTGCTTCACCACTTTTAAAAATGCTGTGATTTTTCATTACAATTAAATCGTCAGTAAATATTCGTGCGTGATTTAAGTCATGTAAAACCATTATGATTGTCATTCCGTAAAGCCTATTCACTTCGCTGATTATCTCCATGACTTCGAGTTGATGTTTTATGTCGAGGTAAGTTGTCGGTTCATCAAGTAATAAAATTTTCGGACGCTGCGCCAAAGTCATTGACAGCCAGGCTCGTTGACGTTCACCGCCGGATAATGTTGCAACTTGTCTATCAGCAAAATCTGTCAACTGTGTAACTTTAAGCGCCCAATTAATTGCCGATCTGTCTTCTTCGATGTCAGCACTTCTAAAAATTCGTCGATGTGGAAAACGTCCATAAGATGTCAACTGCCTTACTGTAGTATCAATAGGCACCTCTCTTTCCTGTGGCAAAATCGCTATCATTTGCGCTAATCTGCTGCGATTAATATTTCGTATATCTTCGCCGTCAATGGTAACTGTTCCGTCAAATTTTTTATTGAGTAGACAAAGAATTTTGAGTAGTGTCGATTTACCGGCACCATTTGAACCAATAATTCCGGTACGCTTACTTTCGGCAAAAGAGTAGCTGATATCTTCTAAAATTTGTTTGCCATTGATTTTAAAATTGATATTTCTTGCTGTTAATTGCATGATTCACACTTTCTAATTTTTGTATTTTAACACGCAAAAGGATAATCGAAACCTCAGTATAAATTGCGCTCTCCACAACAACTGTAAACGGAGCATAAATCAGGTGGATTGGCGTTGATAGTTGCTTTTTTCTTGTCCTTTTTGATTGCAATCGGCTCATCGACCAGTTCGTCGTCATTTTCGTCACTGTCGAAGTTGTAGTTGATGTCCAGAGCCTCGTTAATTTCTTAAGCCTCGTAGTCGCCAGCGTCAACGCTGTTAAGAATTTCAATGTTTGTCATTTCAACCGTCTCTTTTTTGTTTTCGGGTTTTTTGTTAGCCATCATCTTTACTTTGAGTTCCTCTTTAGTTATTTTCTTTGCCATTGTGAATCTCTCCTTTGATTTTTTATTGTGTTGCTGGGTTGAAGTTGTTTTTTGTTTTTCTTTATATCTACATAATGCACTGTTAACGGTGCATTGTCAAATGTTTTTTGAAAAAATGCCACCGTTACGTCATTTATAAAATGAAAATGTATCTTTGCTCAGGTTTACTTGATAAAAAAGCAGGAAGAATTATCACTTCTCCCTGCTTTTAAAATGCCCCTGAGACCCCAGTATGGCATTGATATATGTCTTCTAAGGATTTTTACTAAAATGGAATTTGAGACCCCTTAAAATGGCTCTGAGTGGTTCATGCTGAACATCTCATCAAATATCGCCACATTCCAATCGCTTTAATCCCAAGGAGTAAAACCGCCATATCCTCCTTCGCTCTATCAGTGTCACGGTAAAGCGTCCTCTTATTTATGTTTAACCTCTCTGCGATGTCGCGCAGATTCATTCGCTCGTTTGCCATATAACGAAGGTAAAGAATCTCCCATTGCCCCTTGTTTCCTCAGGTATCTCTGACCTCTCACATAAAACTCTGTAAGCTGTGAGCATTTTGTCAACGTGGCTCATCATCAATCCTGTCTTACGGTGATGGAGCAAATGGCGTTGACTTCCAGTGTGTCATCTGACATCTTATCGTAATATGTGCGCAGCTTGCAATAATTCTTCATCAGTAGTTTCACATCTTGGTAACGTATGTCAAATTCTTCCTGCAAGATGTCATCTTTACAACTCAATACCTCAAGGGCTGCTGCCTTTGCAATTTCCATTATTTCGTCCTTTGGCAACCTTGTTTCCCCCAATCTTTTTATCGGTTCTTTTTGTTCAAAGTCTTTATTCGCGCCTTTAGTGCGTCCATCAGCGCATTTTGCATATTCCCTTTACTCTTTAGAGCGTCGATAACGCTCTAGTTCATTCTGTCCTTCACTATTAGGTGGTGAATCACAATCGGGTATTTGCCTATGCAATCTCTTGTTAACTTGCTCGTATGCTTCATTATTTTCGTATTTAGTCCCTTGATGTTCCAATTTTCTTATTTCGGATTTAGTAACCATTGCTTCGCTACCTCCCGATATTTAATTGATTTTATGTATAAATTCTGCTTCCAACTTTTGAAAAAGATTCGAGATAGTGATAGGTAACTCTTTGATATTATCTCTAAGGTTTTCCCCCACTCCACACCGTACATGCACTTTTCAGCGCATACGGCGTTCCCTCTTTAGCATTCTGAATGCCTAATCTTTTCAATTAGGAACAAGTCGCACGGTTGTCGTGAATATTGCCAATAATGGTGAAATTGCCATGATCTAAAGTCCAAGCAAGACCGTAACAATCCTCATCAACAATATCATCAATGTCGTCAATATCAATGACAGCACAGCAGTCTTTGTTCCCGCGAAATTTAATCAGTCTATCCATATAGCACCTACCACCTTAAAATAGAAAAATGTCCAATATCGAAAATTTAACCTAGAATAATATATCTAACAATTTAGTAAAAAACGGCGCAAATGACAAGATAAATCCAGTTGTCATAAAATAGCCAAACATAGAATAATTCAGGAATAGTAGCCTTATCCTTGAATTGTTTCAGCGCCACTTGATAAGCCTCATAAGAAATTTTTAAATTAGTTCTTTCGTTGTAATGAATGTCCTTTACAGCTTGCTCCATTTCTTCTTTGGTCATAGTTTCACCTTACACCTCGTCAAAATCATTTTGTTTAAAAGTTTTCTCATTAATTTCTTGATAGAGTAGATTGCAAATGAAGGCAGTTTTTGAAATACCAATTTTTGAAACGTGTTTTGTAAGTTTAGTATTTAGGTCTGCCGGTATACAAAGAAACAACACTTCTTTTTTCATTTTTAAATCTTCGTTTTTATTCATAACTACCCCCATATTTCTAAAAGATATAAATATACAGTAGTTTACAATTTTTGAAAATTTGAATACAAAAATCGCATAAATCCTATATAATGAGTTCGTCAAAACTTCAAAAAAAGGATAAATGCGATGAAC
>CAJOHI010000071.1 GCA_905234365.1 uncultured Selenomonadaceae bacterium
GCGATTAACAAGCCGTGATTTTTATTTAGCCGTTGACGTAACATTAATCCACGAAGACGGCGAAAAAAAGTATCCGCTGATTCAACATTTAAAACTTGTTCATTTATTGTAAATTTCATACCTCTTTATTAACTCCTATTTTATTAAATTTTACCATAATCAAGCGTTGTTTTCAACACTTCGACAAAGAATATAAAAACACCCTGCTTACACTCAAAGAAGTGGCGACGAAATAGATAATAAAACTCTTTCTTATAGTTGATGATAATGGCAAAAATTTACATCTTGACGCATTACGCTTTTTGTGCTAAATTTATCTTAAAATAAAGAAGTCCGTTGTGCTACGCCTCGCTTTTTTCTCGAAGTTGGAGGTGGCGTCCGCAGATATTATAACATAACAAAAAGCAGCTAACAACGGCTGCTTATTTAGTACAAATGATAAGCATCGACATTGATATATCAAAAGGTAAGAGATTAGTCATTATAATGGCAGTGATCACAAGCTATGACTTGGATAATTGGCTTACCTGAAAATTATATAATAGGAGACAATCTTGCCGCAAAATTATAGCAGAAATAAAAAATAAGCCGATACAAGAATAATATCGACTTATTTTATTAGCGAATTTATTTCAAAAATTTGTAAATTCGTGACCACATTTTGACTAACAGAACTTCAAAAAGTAGTATATTGTGTAGAAAATTAGCGATTTACCATTACAAAATTTAGCAAAAATAGCAATTTTGTTTAAAATCTAAAGTGTTGAAGTTGTCCTTGCAAATCTTGAGCCAAATGAGCAAGTGCGTCAGAAGCAGAAGCAATTTCTTGAGCAGAGGCAGATTGTTGTTCTGAAGCTGCAGATACACTTTCCATTTCGGTGGCAACTTTTGAGGAATTTTCGCTGATTTTTTCGGAACGTGTCTTAATTCTATTGGTATCATCAGAAACAGCTTTAATGTCGTTCGCCATTGAACGTGTTCTGTCTGTAACTTGACCGGAAGCCGCAGCTATATTGTCAAACGATACTCTAAGTTGCTCAACGCTCTTGGTGCCTTCACGAACTGCAATAGATCCTTCGTGCATTGAAGCAACAGCGTCATCAGTATCATTTTGAATCGCACCAATGAGATCAGCGATCTTCTGTGCTGCACCTTGTGATTCTTCAGCGAGTTTACGAACTTCATCAGCAACGACGGCGAATCCACGACCATGTTCACCGGCACGAGCCGCCTCAATCGCTGCGTTAAGTGCAAGCAAGTTAGTTTGTTCAGCAATACCGCTGATAGCTTCAACGATTTGACCGATTTCTTTAGAACGTTGACCAAGTTTATCAACAGTACCTGCACTTTGATTGACGATTTTTTCAACGGAAAGAATTTGTTTAACAGCATCTTCAATAGCTGCAGAGCCGTCAGAAGCCTGTTTTGCTGCCTCATCAACTCTTTGACCGACAACAACAGAGGCATCATTAAGCTGATTAATTGAACCCATAGCATGATCTATAGCGTCCATAGCATCTGCAACATTTTGCTGCTGTTCGGCAACGGCGCTTGCTGAATTTGTAACGGATTGTGCAACTTGTTCAGAAGCTTGTGCAGATTGGTTAGCTGAAGCAGTAAGCTCTTGTGAAGAAGCTGCAAGCTGTTCGGCGGTTACGCTGGTTTTCTTCATGAGTTTATTAATAGTTGTACGTAAATCAAGGACAGCATCAATTAAAAGTCCAAATTCGTCTGCACGCGGGTCTGAATGTCTGACATCATCACGGAAGTCGCCGTCACGAAGACTGTTACAAATTGTAATCATTGAATTAAGCGGACCAGTTACAGCCTTTGTAATTGCAATACTTGTACCGATAAGAACGAGAGCACACACTGCAAGTGCAATGAGAACATTACGAGTAGTGGCTTCCATATCACTGGAACTAGCTAAAATTTCTTTTTCAGAAATATCACGGGATAACTGCTGAAGTTTAGCAAGTTCGTCACCTAATGACAAACCGGAATCTTTGATATTAGCCTCGTAATAATCAAGAACCTGCTTTCTGTGAGCAGCTATTGCAGCAGTATCGCCGCCGATTGGTGGTCGCATGTTAATAATATTACCCGTTTGGCTTTTAAAAGTATCCCATTTGCCTTTAATAACATTAAGCTGTTGAATAAGTTCAGGAGTATCCCTGTTAATTTCTATATAATCAACGATATTCTTATCCATTTCAGCGACGCTGTTCTTATACCTGTCACTACGAGCTTGGAAGGTTGCCTGATCTGACGTTAGTGGAGCTAAAAGAGCTTGAAGCTGAGACATACGCATTGCATGTCTTGCCTGTCCTGCCAAATCAATATTTTTAAGGTTTACTTGGTACATGCGGTCAATCGCATCTCCGGCATCTTGAAGGGCAAAATATCCAAAACCGCCTATTGCTACCATGCCGACAAGTGCCACAATGTTGAGAATTATCAACTTATAGGCGACTTTCAGATTGTCCATCCAATTCATAAAAATTCCACCTTTTCAAAAACTAATTGCTAAATCTTAATTCGTTTTTTAGCCTTGATTTTTAATTTTTTTAAAGGTCGATTTCTTGCTTTATATTTGACATTTCCAAAAGTAGCCAATTTTTCAATTAATTCAGCTTCTTCCAAAATATATCCTCCTTCATATAAATTTCTCAGCATTTTTATTTTATTTCATTTCAACGAAAATGTCAACAAAACTACAATTTATCTCTTTAAAATCAATTTTAAGTTAATTTCGACATAATAATTGCATATTTTAATTGATTTTTGCGATAAATAATTAATTTTTGTTGACAATAACGAATAAAAACAATAGACTAATAGTTAAAAGACTTTGAGCGTTTAAAATCGTTTAAAATTTTAATGGAGGATTTATTAGTGATACGAATTGACAAGAGACAATACAATCAAATTCGACAAACTAAAATAATTAAAAGTTACCAAAAATATCCGGCAGGTTCAGCATTGATAGAACTTGGTCAAACAAAAGTAGTTTGCGCGGCAACAGTTGAGGACAGAGTACCTTTTTTTTTGAAAGGCAGCGGCGAAGGCTGGGTAACGGCAGAATATTCATTGTTGCCAAGTTCGACACCTGAAAGAGTGCAGCGCGAAATTCACGGGAGAGTACAAGGACGTTCACAGGAAATTCAACGTTTGATTGGACGAGCTTTAAGAACGGTTGTTGACCTAAAAGCACTCGGAGAAAGAACAATTACAATAGATTGTGACGTAATTCAAGCTGACGGCGGCACTCGAACGGCTTCAATAACCGGCGCTTTTGTCGCTCTTGTTGAGGCTTGCGAAACTTTTTACAAAAAAGGCGATGTGTTTCCTGTAACTGATTTCGTAGCGGCAATTTCTGTTGGAATATCAAGCAGCGGCGAAAAAATCCTGGACCTTTGCTATGAAGAAGATTCAACGGCGATTGCTGATTGCAATGTGGTTATGAGTGGTTTCGGAGAATTTATAGAAATTCAAACTACAGGTGAACAAAGACCATTTTCGCGTAGTGAATTAGATGAAATGCTAAGTCTTGCTGAAATTGGAATTGACGAACTAATTTCAATACAAAAAGATGCTTTAGGCGGTCAACTTGTTTGGCGTGTCGGAAGAATTGGATAATATTGCCGCGTAATTAAAATTTATATATAAAAGATTGGAAATATTAAAAATGAAAAAAATTGTAATTGCAACAAAAAACTCAAAAAAATTAATTGAAATGCGTAATGCCTTTTCAGAATTGCCGTTAGAAATTCTTTCGTTAGCCGATTTCAGTGATTTGCCTGACGCAGTAGAAGACGGTAAAACTTTTGTCGAAAATGCTAAAATTAAAGCTGAATTTTTTATGTCAAAAACCGGTTACGCCTGCATTGCTGATGATTCTGGTCTTGAAGTTGATGCACTTGGCGGCTTGCCTGGAGTTCATTCCGCAAGGTTTGCCGGTTTTCATGCTGAGGACGGAACTAACAATCAAATGCTGCTCAAAGAATTGAAACGGGTCGGCGTTGAAGAATCAAAAGCTGATTATCGCTGCGCTTTAGTATTTCTTGATAAGAACGGCACCATATTTGAAACAGAAGGCATTTGCTACGGAACAATTAAAAAAATTGCAAGAGGTCAAGGCGGCTTTGGTTATGATCCTTACTTTTATATCGACGAAAACAAGACTATGGCGGAATTGACATTGGAAGAAAAAAACAAAATCAGTCATCGTGGTGAAGCACTTCGTAAAATGGTAAAAATATTAGCAGCTTATTTATAAGTTATAAAATTGAGGTTGATAATTTAGTGAAACTTAGAAAGTAGATGTTTTTATGAAAATTGGAATTATAAGCGACACACATGGCAACTTAGCCGCCATTGATGAGGCAGTAAGTATTGCTCAAAATATGGATTTATGGATTCATCTTGGTGATTGCACACCGGACGCAGAATATTTGTCATCAACTTACAATGTGCCGATTTATAGTGTTGCCGGTAATTGTGATTGGCCGACTAAAGATACTTGTTATGAACGAATAGTTGATCTTGCTGGTCATAGAATTTTTATGACACATGGTCACAATTACGGTGTTCGTTATACTCAAGAATATGTCATGGAGGCCGCCGAAAATCAAGGTGCCGATATTGCTATTTTCGGACATACTCACATTGTAGAATATCTTTCTGGTCCGCCTGTGCTGCTCAATCCTGGAAGTGCTTCAAGACCACGAGACGACGACAGAAGTTCCTTTATGATTATGGAACTCAATCCTCAAATTGTACCTAAAATTACGATCGTCAGAATGAAACGTGTCAGATGAAATAATTTTTTATCAGTGATTTTTGGAATAAATAACGGATCATAAAATTTTTAGTAAATTTAAACAAAATACTTGACAACTATGGGGGGGTAGTATAATATACTCGTATAAGTTTATGTTTTTATGCGAGGAAGTGATTAAAAAATGACGCAAACTGAACAATCAAATATTAAAAACACTGGCAATAAAGGTTTAAAGTTGCTCGCTAAATCAGTTAAACTGCCTGAAGAACTCGACAAAATTAAACCTGATGTTATTATCAATGCTGGTGATGACGATAATTCTTTTTGCGTTGAAAATCCCAATTCAACTGAATTGCAAATTGCAACATCAAGTATTAGCGGAACGGCAATCGGCGAGGCGAAAAATAGAGTTTATACTGCATATTCAACTGACGGACAAAAAATCACTGTAAATGATTCAAGTGACTGGGTTATCAATGGTACTTCTAAAGCTGATACTATTTACGGCGGCAGCGGTGATGATACTCTTTATGCTGGTGAAGGTGACATTGTTCATGGCAATGCCGGAAACAATGTACTTATTGCTCAAGGTGATAATGCTACAATCGAAGGCAATATTGGCAACGATGATTTTTATGTATATGGCAACAATGTAAATATTACAAGCGGCGAAGGTACAGATTATATTCGTCTTGAGACCGGCAATGTTACTGTTAATGATTTAAATCAAAACGATTATTTAGTATTTTCTGGTGAAAGTGGTACGCTTGAAGCTAATATTGTTAATGGAATTGTTCAGCTAAAATATAATGATATTACGATAAATCTTTCCAATATGACTAAGTATAATGACCTTAAAAATTCCGGTGTTTATACCAATGACTGTAAAAGTCTATACGGTATTTTTGGAATTAGCGAAGTCAATTTATCTGACGAAATCTCCAATGGGAGTTTTTTTATTTCCGACAATGATAGAAATGAACTGCCTTTAGCAAGTATACAATCAGATGTTACCGATAAAACGCTTATTGGACAAGTAATTATCAAGCCAAGTATTGGACAGAAAAAATATGAATATAAGGCTAAAGATACTTCGCTTTTTCAAAAAATTAATGTCAATTCAAATAACTGGACAATTACCGGCACAAATAATAACGATACTATTAGTGTCGATAATTCAAAAGTCAGAAAAATGACAATTACTAATCTTGCTGCCAATGATATTTTAGAATTTAAAAATAAAATTGAAGAAAATTTTAAATTTGATGAAAATAATTTACAAAACGGAAATTTAATTATAAATTTGCCTAGTATAACTAACATTGACGATTTAGATAATTTACAAGTTAAAAATGGCGACACATTTACAACTTTAAGTGAATTGGTAGATAAAAAAGGACTTGCAAAATTTGATTGGAATACAGCCGGATTATATTACTTTGAAATTACGGAAAATGCTGCAACTATAGTAAATGAGCAACAAACAGAAGAATATAAAACCGCTGGCAAAAATTATGTTCAGGCTAATCTTGAAAAATCTGAAAACGACTTGCCAACTCTCACGATCAAAGATTATGAATCAGCAACATTAAATATCAGTTTGCCAAGTGATAATTCCAACGTCGTATTATCAAAAGGCGATGAAATTTTTACGCTTAAATCAAGTGCTGTAATAAACAATGGCAGCTTTTCAAGTGGAATTGTTTACAGCACCGGTGATATTACATTTACAAATCACGATGTTAATTATAACGGCGACGGCGTTGAAATTGCTTATAATTCGAGTAATATCAGTTCAATTAAAGCCCTTGATACCGCCGGCGAAATGGTGACAATAATAAGCGGTGCAGACAAAACAATTTACAGAAATGCCGGTGATAATGTTGTTGAATTTATTCATAATAATGAGTTAAAGCAAGCAATCGTTACCGAAAAGGCCGATATTGTCAGTGTTGATTATGATTATTTATCAACGTATGATTCACTTAACAATAATGAATTAAATTTGTCATCAACTTCTGAATATTACGGTGTGCCTGAACATTCGTCAGTTAATAATAATTTTGAGTTGATTTACTCGGCAAGACTCAACGATAACACCTTGACGATTAACAGTGATGTTAAAGCTGTTGATGTTGAAAATTACAGTGCTCAATTTACGCTCAACGGTGTTATTGATTTTGTGACGATTAAAGGCAGTGACTTTGAATATTCAACGAGCAGCGACAATCTTACAATTCAAGGCAATATTATCACCGGTGCAGCGATTGTCACACTAAGCAGCGGTAAAATTAATATTGGCGGTCAAGATATCAGCGGCACTTTAACAATAAATACTGACGACGACAACAATGTGACTTTAAGCAATTTTGCTAACGATAGCGACTTCAAAATTGGCGATACGACTTATCATTACAAAGATAATGTTATAACTAAAAATATTGAAAACGGCAAGCAAATCTATGAAATTGTCAATAACATTGTGACGATTGAACAGTTGAACAGCACGGTTGATTGGTCGGCAATCGTTAAATGTTTTGATACGGACACTCTAACGTTAATTTATGCCGGTCTAGAAACGAAACTCACTGATAATGCTGATAAAATTTATGCACTGCTGACTTATGACGAGTCGGCTGGTTATACTTTGATTAAACAGGCAGATGTTGAGGTCAGCAAAATTGATTTTGGAAGTCTCGACGGTACTGTAAATTTAAAAGATTTTGACACGGTTGAAATTGTTAAAGGCAGTGATAATTTTAAAATCACCGGCGACGCTACGATTGGCAGTATTATGGTTGACGGCAAAATAATTAATACAGTCAACGGTGCTGATGTAGAATTATTGATCGGCACTGTTAAGGTTGGCGAAAATACTTTCAGCGGCAATTTGACAATTAACAGCGACGGCAATACCATAAAATTTAATGATAATTTCAGCGTAAATGGAATTAATTATACTGTTGATGATAACGTTTTTAAAAGTGATAATAAAATTAAAATTTATGCTAATGATTCAATTACTATTGATGAGTTGCAAAAGGGTTGGCTTGACATTGCGATTATTGACTCAGACGGCGTTACTGTTGAGAAGGTATCAACTGCCATTGTCGATTCAAATGGAAAAATTTATGCCGTCGTAGATGATATCGGCAATCTTAATAGAGTAGCTGATATCCCGGAAAATTTACAAATCACTTCAAATGTAAAATTAACAATCAGTACAGACGAAGTTGATAACTTTAGCGATACTCAGATAAATGCAAATGCCGTTAATATTAGTGGCGTTGATTATTTTTATACCGAAGGCAAGTGGAGTAAAATCGGCTTTGTTTGGGATTCAGTCGAAGATACAATTACGATTGGCGTTCTCAATGATGTTAATAATTGGACGGCAATTCGCGAAATTACGGATACCATTACTCTTAATGCTGATGATGTCAAAGTATTGTTTAAAGTTAGTGGCGTTGAGGCGGCTAGTTTTGGCGCTAATAAACTCATTGCTGCTAATTTATCAACAATCGAGACGGTTGATGTATCTGGCGTCGATAATTTGACGATTGATAAAAATTTCAGCGGAAAGACGATCAAAACTAAGATTGGTACGTTTAATGCAAACTTTACTGACGATTTGACAGTTGATTCAAACGGCGCAATTACAATCAAGTCTGATATTGTTATCACAAAAGGCACGATTAAAATCGGCAGCAACATTTTCAGCGATGCAATAACTATTAATGCTGACGGCAATACTTTAAGCAATTTTGGCGCTACGTTTAAAATCAATGAAATGACTTACAATTTCAAAGGCAGCGGATTTGTCACCGACAATTCAATTTGGTGTGGCGCTGCTGTTAATGATACCGTTACCGTCGACGATTTAAATAAATCTGATAATTGGCTTAGTGATTATGCTGTTGTTGACGACACTTTAAATATCGGCACCGCTAAGAATTACATTTCAAAAGCTGCTGCTGATACCGGTATTGCCGAAATTATTGCAACTTTAGACAATGACACTTTAACGGTAATTGATAGTTCAAAATTGTCAACCATTACAGGTGTTGATAATAAATCAATCAAAATTGGCGACTTTACTTATACTTTAAATAATAACACTCTGACTCGCAGCGACAATAAATATTTTAATGAGTTGGTTAGCGATTCTATTGATATTGCTGCACTTAATGATAATTCTAAATGGTTTGAGAATCTTCCGACGGAAAAAACGATTATATTTGCTGAACCTATAGTTATTATTGATGAATTTAATAAGGTGGAGCAAAGTGTCACTAAATTGATTGATTTAAATAAAAATTTGACCATTAATAAGCAGAGCGACAGTTATTCAATTACAGGCACCGGTTCTGCGGTCCTTAATCTTCCGGCTAATCAGATCGTCAATATTGGTGGCGTTCAATATTCCACTGTCGGCGACGGCATTTCGATTAAAATTATCAACGGCAGTGTCAGTCAAATTTCAAATTTTACAACCATTAATGAATCCGTTAGCGTTGGCAATACTAATTACCAAATTATCAACGGCAACGGCATGGATCTGAATTTGGAAAACAACACGGTATCTTCAGTTGAAGGATTTTCTTCTGATGACAGCGACGAGCTTAAAATTGGAAATACAACTTATGCTTTTAACTCTAATGGCAAATTTATTATTAATGACAGCGATAGTGTTTATGGCGGCAGTGCTACTGAATTAATTGCTGCAATTGCTGACAAATCAAATTGGAAAGTTCCAACGCCGGTTAATCCGCCACTGTCACAGCCTCAATCTAATCCGGTAACTATTCCTGCTGAAACCGCTCCAGATTCAGAAGACACAGTTACAGGTGGGGAAACTTTAGAACCGGTAACTATTCCTGCTGAAACTACACCAGATTCAGAAGACACAGTTACAGGTGGGGAAACTTTAGAACCGGTAACCATTCCTGCTGAA
>CAJOHI010000072.1 GCA_905234365.1 uncultured Selenomonadaceae bacterium
CGTATATAATCAAGCTGCGATTCATCATTTTTATCTAAATAAGCGTGTCCTGCCATTTCAAGTGATCTGGCATGATCTGAAAGAATTTTGCCACCGACACTCAGTGAGCCGGATTTTAAGGCATGAACGAATGTCGTATAATCTTTCCAATTTTCGCTGTCGAAAGCGTTTTGCAATTTTTCTTTCGTCTCTGCTTTTTTATCACAGAACATCTTGATAAATTCGCGATACATATCTTCCATACCGCCGCAATATTGCATACCTAAATCATAGTCAATATTTTGTACCACACTTTCAATTTGTTCGACTTGTTCAGCTTGTTCTGACTTATCGGCCGTTGCAATTTCGTCTGATTGTGAAGTTTCGTCAGACGTTTCAATAGCAGTTTCATTTTCGTAAATTTCTTCGTCAGTGTCTTCTTCGTCAGTTGCAATAATCTTTTCAGGTGGTAAATATTTTTGAAGCATTCTTTCAAGCACCTTGCTGTCAACAGGTTTTGAAAGATAATCGTTAAAACCTTTACTTAGGAACATCTCACGGACTCCGCTAATCGCATTTGCTGTCAATGCAATTATTGGCGTCTCCAAATTCTTGCTGCCGTCAAGATTCTTTGAGCGCTCCAAAGTTTCAATGCCGTCCATTTCAGGCATCATATGGTCAAGGAAAATTACGTCGTAATGATGTTCAGTCATCTTTTCCAGGCAGTCTTTACCGCTCATGCTGCGTGTAACTTGAACTTTTGTCTTTTTGAGGAGGTTTTCAACAACAAATAAATTCATATCACTATCATCAACAACTAAAATTTCCGCATTCGGTGCAATAAATGATTCGTGATAATTTTCCTGCTGCTTAATAAATTCTTCGGCACGTGTTCTAAAATCGCCAATCGGTTCGTATTTGTCAACTTTTTGAGGCAGCATAATTGTAAAGGTTGAGCCTTTGCCGTATTCGCTCTCAACTTTAAGTTCGCCGCTCATCATCTTGACAAGTTTAACCGTGATTGACAGACCTAAACCGGTACCTTCAACGGTTCTATTTTTTTGCAGATCAAGGCGCTGGAATTTACTGAAAAGTTTAGGCAAATCTTCCTCTTTGATTCCAATTCCGGTATCAATTGACGCAAAACTCATCATTGCGCTGCCGTCGTCCATTCGCTGCCATGTGACTTTAAAAGTTACGCTGCCTTTCTGCGTATATTTTACCGAATTATTCAAAATGTTGACGATAACTTGACGTATACGAACTTCATCGCCAAATAAAACGTCCGGCACGCTTTCGTCAACTTCGATTTTAAATTCAAGACCTTTTTGCTCGGCTTTAAACCTCATCATATTAAAAATATCATTTAAAACGCTGCTTAAATAATAAGTTGTATCAACAATTTCCATTTTGCCGCTTTCAATCTTCGAGAAGTCTAAAATATCATTAATCAGTGATAAAAGCGTTTCGCCTGCGCTTTTGATATTCCAGGCATAAGTTCTAATTGGCGAATCAATCGGAACTTCGCGTAAAATCATTTCGTCCATACCTAAAACGGCATTGAGCGGCGTCCTAATTTCATGTGACATATTAGCCAAAAATTCGCTCTTTGCCTGATTAGCTCTGTCCGCTTCATCTTTTGCCTCACGCAGCTCATCACTTTCCGCAACTTTAAGTTCAGCCGTAAACGAGTATAAAACGAAGATACCGAACAATAACACCAACAGGAAGAAAATCCATAAAACTATTCTATGGACATTAAAAATGCCGCCGACTGCTTTATTCCAATCAGCATATCCCATGATTATAAATTTTTCTTGAAGTTCCGCTGCAAAAATTATGTGGTCTTCATCGATCGACGGCGAATAAAGCGCCGCTGAATTGTGATTAGACAGTTTTTTCATGATCTCGTCGTAACCTTTAGGTAACTTTTGTTTTTCATCAAAAAATCTGTCACCTGTTTCAAAACCTGAATACGGCACTATTACTTTTCCAAGTTCTCTATCACAAATCAACATATACTCGCTTATTTCGTTACTGATATGAAAATATTTTTCCTTGAGTAAATTGTCGCCATATACCTTGTAAATTACAAAACGAACATTTCCATTGTAAACAACAGGAACGCTCATAACAAGTCCCAAATGCTCATAATATCTAACTAAGCTGTCACCTACCATTGCACGTTTAATTTGCATTTTGGTTTCTTCCGGTAAATTGACGCCGGCAATTAAATTTCCCGCAATATCGTAAATTCCGGAAAAAACGCCTATTTCACTCAAGTTTATTGCTGATACAAGGGTTTCCGGCGTCATATTTCCTGCTTCGAGTTGTTTACCATATCGGTTCAGTTGAATCAATTCGCCGTCAAATCGTTCTGCCGCCATTTGTGACGTGATTTCTGCATGTGTTGCTACAAAATCCTCTATCTCATTTTGCAGCAAATTTTCCATTTTTGTCAAAAGTAAATAGGCAATAAAAATTAAAATTGCTAAAAATACAACAAATCTGCTTACGAGTTTTAAAGCAAAGCTGAATACATTTTTTTTACCTTTATCATTGTTTTCAGTTTCCAACGATTTTCACTCCTCTAACCAGCCAATTCATATTTTTATATAAACTGTTAAAGCTGATTGTTTCATTTGCTGCACACCTTTGATTTCCGGTGCTGTCAAAAATTTCACCGCCAAAAATCATTCGTCCATTTTCAATTTCCCATTTTGCCGTATCAATTAAAACTTTTTCACGAGTTGATATTTTATTTGAAACCTCAAAATCAACTATATTATCAATCATTCCAAAGGCATATGCTCCATTTGCAACATACGTATTTTTATACATAAATAATTTATCGTAAATCGCTTTCCAATCAATTTTTATTGAAGCAAGATAATGAATATGCGAAGGATAAACTTCGTTAAAGGCAATAAAGTTAATTCCGACACGTTCGCAGGAATTTGGTATAGTATCGCCATTTTGATGATAAGTCAGTACGTCAACATTTAATGCTTTAAGATTTCTGACTGCTTGTTCTTCGGTGCTTGGATTATTCCAGCGCCCACTCCAATTAAGCAAAACTTCTGCTTCCGGCTTTACTCTTTGAACACCTAAAGTAAACGCATTGATTCCTTGATTTATTTCCGGATCCATAAATGGTGCTACATAACCAATTTTATTAGTCTTAGTATTTAAACCTGCCAAAATTCCGGCAAGATATGAGCCTTCAAATGACAATACCTCATATCTGCCGCCGGTCCAAAGTGCAGAAATACTTTCAAAAGTGCATATCGCCGCTTTCGGATATTCTATTTCCAATTTTGCAACATCATACAAATGACAGCCATTAGAAAAATAAACACTATTGACGCCGCGTTTAGTTAATTCAGCAAGTACATTTTTACAAGAATCATAATCACCCAGCACATTTTCACGCAAAATTAAATCGCAGTTAAGTTCATCACAAACTGATTTAATTGCAAGATATTGGGATTTATTCCAGCCGAGTTCCTCTTTTTTTTCAGGAATAACTAAGGCGATTTGTTGACGACCATGCCAGGCTTCGGCGCCAAATTGCGAAATTGAAATAAATATTGCTGCAAGAAGAATCACGGCAACGACGGCATTTAAAATATAAAACCTTTGCTGTAACTTTTCATCAGTTGAGCGATTTTTATTTTCTGGAGAGCTTCTCATAATTTCACCACCTTAATCCTGCATTTCAATTGAGTTAGCGGTAATTACAAACGGTGCATAAATGAAAATGTCCATAATCAGCCAAACAATTTGAAGAATGCCACCCATAATTGAATGGGTACCGATTGTTGCACTCAAAATCAGCGGCATTGTCCAAGGTATGTCGATTTGAAAAATTGGAACTATTCCCCAAGAAATTGCAACGTAGCCGACCAGGACATTTGCAAGCGGCGCTAAGAGATACGGCAGCAAAAATATCGGATTTAAAATCACCGGCAGACCAAATATAAAGACTTCTTGCACATTGAACATCATGATAGGCAAACTGAATTTCGATATTGAGCGCCAATGCTCGTGTTGTGAAAATACCAGGATGGCAATTATTAATCCCATGACATGGATTACTCCGGCTTCAAAAAAACCTGTCGTAAAAATTTCTGATGTTTCGCCAAGTTGATTTGATAATTGTGCAGGAATATATCCGGCTTCCATTATTTTTGATGTGACCGCGTAACCTGGAATGCCGAGCCACCACAAAAGCCATACTGTAAATTGATAAATCATCACGAAGACCGGTTCCTGAAAAATTTCTAAATTCGATAAATATAGTTCGATTGAATTGGCGGTTGTCGATAAAATTGTAAATATCAGCGACAATACCGAAAATGTTACCAGCGTTAAAAAAATTGGTAATGTCAACGAAGTATATCTTGCGTATTCTTCCGGTACCAACTTCGGAATTTTTATCCTCAATCGCTGAATTTTTGATAATCTTGCAAAGAGCCACGATGAAGAAAAAGCAACTAAAAACGCTGAAAAATATCCGCGTCTTGAAAAATAATCCGAAAAATCACCTACGTTGTCTGTCGTAGTCAATGACATCAAAAGAAATGCTGCAAGTGAACAGAAAATCGTCAAGTACTTATCTGAATCGAAAATTTCTGCCAAATGTCTTGAGAGTATCGACGCAATTAGTATCGTTATAATTTCGTATCCTATATCAATAATACCTTTGTAGGTTGCTAAAATTCTTGCAAAATTACTATTCAAAAAATCTTCGCCGCTGAGTCCGTTCGTCAGCCAAAAGCCTAAATTTAGACCTTGCTTGCTCATTACTAAACCGTTCGGATTTAAAACCAAATTATTGATAACGTCCAGCGCAGAAATAGTCAGCCAAAACGGAATTAAAACGTAGAAAGTTCTGCGAATTGCTGTTAAATACTTATTGTTGTAAAATTGTTGAACTTTCGGTATCAGAGTCAATTCCCAAAATGAATAAACATTTTCCATGACTTAAATCATCTTCTCTTTCGTTAATTGTGTATTTTTAAAACATTCGTTTTCGCCAAAAAATATAAGCCGAAATACAAGAGGCAATGAAAGCTATAATTATTACAATTCCAAAACCTTCAGCATTTTCAGCAAGCGGCACCGGAACATTCATTCCGAAAAAGCTGGAAATAACGGTTGGAATTGCGATAATAATCGTCATTGCCGCTAAAAATTTCATAACCATATTTTGATTATTTGAAATAATTGACGAAAAAGTATCTGCAAGCCGTGAGAGAATTTGACTGTACATCTCAACCATTTCTCGCGCCTGTTTATTTTCGATTATGACATCTTCCAAAAGGTCCTCATCTTCTTCGTAAATGTCGAGAATACCTTCAAGAGTTCGACTTGAACGAAGTCTCAAAAGTTTATCAAGGACAGCGCCATTTGAACGTAAAGCCGCATTAAAATAAGTCAAACCTTTTTGAAGTTCCATAAGGCGCAAAATTTCTGCATTTCTCATTGATACGCGTAGCATGTCTTCAATTTCATCTGAAAGTTTATTAATCTGCCTCAGATAGCGCAGGAAAAATGTTGCTGACTTGTAAAGAATCTGAAACAGAAATTGTGTCTTTTTGAATGTGCGGAAAAATCTTGAGGTCCTTTCGTTGAAGTCGGAGATAACAGGCGTTTCTTCAAGGCAGACAGTTATTATGTGTTGTTTTGTCAAAATTATTGCAAGTGGCAGAGTGTCATAACTTTCTTCTTCGCGGACGATTGGCACATTTGTTAAAATCATTATCGCTTCATCTTCAACGTCAATATGCGATCGTTCTTCGTCATCAAGTGCCGAACGTAAAAAATCTGGCTCAACGTCTGTGAGATTGCTGACCATTTTTAATTCGTAAGGCGTCGGATCAATTATATTAATCCATGAACCTTTTTCTAATGTCTTGAGTGTCAATTCTTCCAAATGTCCCGATTCAAGTGACTTAAAAATTTGAAGCATGACAATCCTCCTCTCACACAAAAATACATTTTAATTTTACTACGCTTATGATATAATGTCTACAAAATTTTCAGATTATTAGTTTTTTGGAGATGTTTAAATTGAAAGTTACACTTTTGACACATACACCGGAGCCTGAAAAAATCGTTGCTGCTGCTGCTCGTTGCTGCTACTCAAATGATGATCCGAATAATCTGCTTGACAAAATGACAGACGAAAAAGCCGCTAAGTTCTTGCAAAAACTCAACGATTTAGGTCATCAATCGCCGATTGAACACGTATCGTTTACATTTTCAATAAGCGGCGTTTCACGTGCATTACTTGCTCAAATCACTCGTCACAGATTGGCAAGTTTTTCAGTTAGAAGTCAGCGTTACTGCGGCTTTGATAAAGCTGATTTTATTAAACCGCCATCTATTGCAAATTCAAATGTTGAAAATATTTTTGACGAAGCACTTATAGAGACAAAAAAAAATTACGACGCACTGATTGACGCCGGAATTTTAAAAGAAGATGCGAGAATGGTTTTGCCAAATGCTGCGGCTACCTCAATGGTTTTAACAATGAATGCAAGAGAATTACTGCATTTTTTCAGCCTTCGTTGTTGCACACGTGCTCAATGGGAAATTCGCGACCTTGCTAATGAAATGGCTACGATCGTTAAAAAAATTGCGCCAAATCTTTTTGCTAAAGCCGGTGCCGCCTGTGTTCAACTCGGTTATTGTCCGGAAGGTTCATTTTCTTGCGGTAAAGCACCTTCACTCGAAAAACTTCTAAAAGCATATAACAATAATTAACAAAACGCTTCTTCCGATTAAAAATGTAATTTACTATTTGCCTTGTTTTGAAATTTTTCTTTGTTTACAACGAATCTTTCGTGAGTTCCGCTGCCAATTTCGTCGGATTCATCAAAAGCCTTGACTTCAAAAGATATTTTTCGTCCGTCAATGTTTGTAATTATTGCCTCAGCTTTAATTTTTAATCCGATTGGTGTAGGTGCTTTGTGTTCAACGCTAATGGAAATACCGACTGATGTTGAATCTTCCGGCAAATTCTTTTCAACAAGTTCTGCTGCTGCCTGTTCCATTAAACACATCATCGCAGGTGTCGCCAAAACTTTTAAAGAGCCGCTTTTCATTGTCAATGCCGTTGTCTTTTCCGTTGATTGTGATTCAATAACATTATTCATTCCAATTTTTAAATTTGTTTCCATATCATTCAATCTTTCAAAATTTAATTTATCTTTCGTGTGAAAAATACATTTTTTTCGGAACGACCATTCCAAGTTCATCTTCGGCAATTTGTTTAATACGTTGCGGCGATTTTAACTTTGCAATTTCAACTCTAAGGCGTTCATTTTCCTGCTCAAGCTGCTGCGCTTGAGTATTTGTCGCAACCAGAGTATAGCCGCGACTTGCACTTATTCCGCTGCGAATTGTTACAAGCATTGCTAAAATCGAAATAATTATAAATGCAATTTGGCATCTTGACCTTAAATTTCTGTCAAGTTTTGGACGGCTGCGAATTAATCTAATGGTTTTTTCTTCACGTTCAGCACTATGATAATCATATGGATAATTATAAAAATTCGGTATTTCTTTTTGCACCTTAACCGATTTTGACTTAGATTTCCGTTGCATATTAGTATCTCCTCTCATTAACGAATTTTTTCAGCAAAGCGAAGTTTAGCGCTCTTTGCACGTGGATTTTTAGTAAGTTCTTCGCCTGTCGCAGTAATTTGCTTTCCGAGAATTTTAATTTCGGCTTTATGATTACACACGCAGACCGGAAAATTTTTAGGACAAATACAATCCGTTGCTAATTTTTTAAACGTCGCCTTGACGATTCTGTCTTCAAGTGAATGAAAAGTTATAATAGCAATTCTGCCGCCAATTTTAAGATGGCTTACAGCGTTGTTAATGGCAGTTTCTAAAATTCCAAGTTCGTTATTGACTTCAATTCTAATTGCTTGAAAAACTCTTTTTGCAGGATGACCGAATTTTTTATTAGCCGCCGGAACAACTTTCTCAATTATGTCGACGAGTTGAGCAGTAGTGTCAATGGCTTTGACTTTACGTGCCTTAACAATGGCCTTTGCAATACGATTTGAAAATCTTTCTTCGCCATAGTCGTGAAAAATTCTATAGAGATTTTCTTCGTCATAATCATTGACGACGTTGCGAGCAGTAAAATTTTGACTTTGATTCATACGCATATCTAATGGTGCATCATTTATATAAGAAAATCCGCGTTGAGCTGTGTCAATTTGATGTGACGATACACCTAAATCAAACAAAATTCCATTAATTTTATCAATGTTACAGTCGTTTAAAATTTCGTTCAGTTTGCTGAAATTGTTGTGAATAATTTTAATATTGCAGATTGATTTACTTAATCGAAGTTGAGCTGCTTCAATGGCTTCAATGTCCTGGTCAATACCGATAATTAAAGCCTCAGGATTAAGTTTTTCAGCGATCCTCAAAGAATGACCGCCGCCACCTAAAGTGCAGTCAACGTAAATGCCGTCAAGATTGGTTACGAGCGTCTCGACGACTTCATTTGCCATAACGCTTAAATGATTAAATTCCAAAATTTTACCACCTTGATTTGTTGATGTTTTTTTATTCTTTATATGCTGAAAAATTCCTGCAAATAAATAAAATTTTTCATTGAAAATTCATTTGTTTATTGTGTAAACATTAATAATAAACTTCATTGATTTTTTTTAGATTTGTGATATAATTTTTTTGGTTAATTAATTTGACTTTTAGGTTTTTGAATTTAGGAGTGGTATTATGAAAATAACTAAAGATATGAGTATTCTTGATGTCGTTCAAAAGTATCCTGATACAGCTATGGTTTTCATGTATGCAGGCATGGGTTGTCTTGGCTGTGCAGCAGCGCATTTTGAAAACATTGAGCAAGGCTGCATGGCTCATGGAATCGACGCTGATGCACTCGTTGAAGCTCTTAACGAAGTTGTTGAGGCTGACGAAACAGAAAGCACTGAACATTTTGAA
Organism: uncultured Selenomonadaceae bacterium; assembly: GCA_905234365.1. Classification (GTDB taxonomy): domain Bacteria; phylum Bacillota; class Negativicutes; order Selenomonadales; family Selenomonadaceae; genus Quinella. Next base: position 8,974 of record CAJOHI010000072.1, read on the forward strand.
GCTGAAACAACCGGAGAACTTGCCGCAGCAGCAAAATAAATTTTTTAGCATTAATTTAGACAAAAAATAACCTCTTGTTGCAGAAATATTTAAAACTGCCGCAAGAGGTTTTGTTGTATTGATTGTTACTGCTGAACTGAAGGATATTTTTAATCTGATTGAAATTATTATAGTTGAATTTGTAATTCATATCTACAGCGCTTTCCGTATCAATAATTGAGTTGAGATCATTTTCCACATCGAACGTATTTTCAAAGAACCACCGTTCCGCATAATTTACCGCTGGATTGTTGACAGTCGTTGTAAAATTGTTTGAAATATTTCCGTTTTTTTCCTATCTTTCTGCCTCGTACTTTTTCTTTAGATAAGCTGTTATCATTTTTTCGATATTGCTCCAAAAATTGATTTTTTGTGCTAAAAATTAAATTTTACTTGCAATTTTTAATGTTATGTGCTAAACTCTCAATGTTATAAAACTTTTTAATTTTGGAGGTGTTATTTTGCCTAATAT
>CAJOHI010000073.1 GCA_905234365.1 uncultured Selenomonadaceae bacterium
TATCACCGGCAGCGGCAATGCCAATTACAACTGCATCACGTGCCTTAACTTCCTTGATATTTGAAATTGTCTTTTCATAAACGCTCTTTTGAGTTGCAAGTGCAATAACCGGGACGCCTTCAACAATCAGTGCTAAGGTTCCGTGCTTCAATTCACCTGCGGCATAGGCTTCAGCGTGAATATAGGAAATTTCTTTAAGTTTTAAAGCGCCTTCAAGTGCTACGCAATAATCAAGACTGCGACCAATGTAAAATACATGTTCGTTAAATCCATAACTGCGTGCAAAAGTTTTAATCGGCTCAACGTCAGAAAGTGTTTCGCTAATTTGCGCCGGAATTTTTCGGAGTAATGCAATTAATTCACGTGTTCTGTCTGCGCTGACAGTTCCTCTGAGTTGTGACATGTAAAGTGCCAACATAAACATTAAAATTAACTGCGTAGTGTAAGCCTTAGTTGATGCCACAGCAATTTCCGGACCTGCTATAGTGTACAACACTTGATCTGCTTCACGTGCAAGTGACGATCCAATAACATTTGTAATTGCTAAAGTTTTAGCGCCACGTTGTTTTGATTCTTTCATTGCGGCTAAAGTATCACTTGTCTCACCTGACTGCGAAATAAAGATTGTAAGTGTCTTTTCGTCAATGATCGGATCGCGATAACGAAATTCTGAAGCTAAATCAACTTCGACTAACATTCTTGCCAATTTTTCGATATAGAATTTGCCAACTAATCCGGCATGATAAGCAGTACCGCAAGCAACTATATAAATTTTGTCAATGTTGCTTAAAAACTCAGGATTCCACTTCAATTCCGGAAATACAATTTCGCTGCCATCTTTCGCTATACGTTCTGGATTATCAACAACTTTAGAATCGCCGTTCGTTTTTTTAGGTCGAATTTGTTTTATAAATCCACGCATTGTATCTCTGATAGCTTTAGGCTGCTCATTAATTTCTTTAAGCATAAAATGTTCATAGCCGCCTTTTTCAGCCGCCTCAGAATTCCAACTGACATTAAAAATCTTCTTGTTGACAGGATTGCCTTCCCTATCCTTAATTGTAACCGAATCCTTTGTGATAATTGCAATTTCGCCGTCATTGAGAATATAAGTTGAACGAGTTTTTGAGATAATCGCCGGAATATCAGACGCAATGAAATTTTCGCCATTACCTAAACCGACAACTAAAGGATTATCCTGCTTTGCACAAATTAACATATTAGGATTCTCTTTTGACATAAAGACGAGAGAATAAGAACCTTCAATCTTTTTGAGAACTTCACGAACTGCCGCCTCAAAGTCACCTTGATAATATTCCTCAATGAGATGTGGTACAACTTCCGTATCAGTTTCGGATTTAAACTCATGACCTTTATCAATCAATTCTTCTTTGAGTGACATAAAATTTTCAATGATACCATTGTGGACAATGACAAAATTGCCGTGACAATCTGTATGTGGATGAGCATTCCTATCAGACGGACGACCGTGAGTTGCCCAACGAGTATGTCCGATTCCTAAAACACCTTTAGGCATATGACCTTTGAGTTTTTCTTTGAGTGAAGCTAATCGACCGACGGATTTCTCAATAAAAATTTCGCTGCCATCATAAACTGCAATGCCTGCCGAGTCATAACCTCTATATTCCAATTTAGTCAAACCGTCTAATAAAAAAGGCGCTGCTGATTGATTTCCAACGTAGCCAACAATTCCGCACATGATATTTACCTCCGAATGAATTTTTTCTGAATCAATGCGTTAATTATAATTCAATCGCCGCACTACGTCAATAAATATTTCGTCTTTAATTTGTTTTAGAGCAGTTTACAGAATTTAAGCAAAAATTTTTAATTTGATTGTGCTATCAATTCGTTCTTTTTTAAATTCGTTGCGAAATTGGAGACCAAATAAGTTGCATTACTTTTAATCGAGTCAACCGCATAATCATTATCAAAATTAATTGCGGTATTATTATTGATAATCGAATTTAATTCGCTGTTTTGAGTGCCAGCAAATTCTATATCATCAATAAACCAACGTTCAAAATTATTTTCAACAAAATTATAAACGGCTGATTCTTCTTCATTATCAATGTCATCGGTGTTATATGTTACAGAATCGCCTTCACTGTCGATAAAGTTAATATCTTTACCAACGGCATTTTTTACTGTGATAGAGCCGTTGCCAACATAAAATATTACATCATCGTCGTCTGTAGCATACTCCGAAACTTCTCCGCTACTGATTTTAATTGTATCTTGACCAGAAACATAATCGGTAATGACATCGTGTCCATCGCCGTTTGCATAAACAAATAAGTTCTTGCCATTACCACCAGTTAAGGTGTCCTTGCCTTTGCCACCGACTAAAGTATCGACACCATTACCACCGTCAATAAGATCGGCACCGTTTCCACCTTCGATATAGTCTTTGCCATTGCCGCCATAAATGGTATCCTTGCCATTATCGCCAAAGAGTTTATCAGCACCAATGTTGCCTCTGATTAAATCGGCACCAACACCGCCATAAATCGTATCAGCTTTACTGCCGCCGCTGATTGTATTAGCAAATTTGTTACCAACGATTTTAACTGAATTTTTTAATGCAGAAGCGTCAACAATTTTAACTGTATCGGCATAATCTGCCAAATCAATTTCATTACCTTCAAATGAAGTATCTGCCGTCAAAATGGTTTCATCGTCATTGTAAGTTAAACCGCTGTCATCATCTTCTTCGCCACTTGAGATGGAACCTTGTTTTGCAAGATAGCGAAGGAACATATAACCGCTGCTATAATCTTCAGTTTCGCTTTCAACATCGACACGATTAACTTTAAGATACTTATTCATATTTGAAGGATTTTTAGCAAGTTCCAAAATTTCATCTTTGCGCTCGTCATCAATTCCATGTGTCAATTCAGCAAGACCTTCAAGAATAAATAACGGTAAATTTTCATAGCAGGAAATATTAGCAGCCATAACTGCATGAGTAAATTCATGTGCTATGGTTCTATCCAAATATCCAACATCTTCACCACTGCTTTGTCCGTTGACATCATCACTTGCTATCGATCCGTAGTAAGCCATATTAACGACCAATTCCAATTCTTCAGCCAATCCGTTATCGCCAGATGTACTGCCGACGTAAGCAAGAGCGCCAGACTCATTATCATTTTCAAACTTCAAGGTAATTTCTTTGACACTTACGCCGTTTTCTTTGAAAGACAAGCCATAAGATTCTTCATTGAGTTTCAAGGCTTCTGCAATCCACCAAGAGTTGAGACCTCTTACAATATTTTTTTGTGCTTTTGAAAGCGTTGATTTTTCAGGAATAATGACAGTTAAACCACGTTTTGTGAAAGAAGTTCCGCTTGGATAGGCAAGACTTCCACTCTCCGGCACAACTGATTCAGCAGTTTTAATGACAGAGCCGCCGGCCTCGCTGCCTGTAATTGCGCCTGTATCATCATTATCAAGATCAATATCGCAATAATCCCTTAAAAACTTTTTGCCTTTAACTTTTTGTGCGTCACTAATGAAGTGATTGATTGCATCATTCATACTCGTAAAATTTGAGCAACTCCTAATCGCTTCATTAAGTGCGGCCGAAGCAGAAAGTGAAGAATTGTCTAAACTATTCATAAAAGTTTTAATTACTTCTTGTGGTGTTCGTGACATAATGATAACTCCTATCACAGAAAAAATATTCTAAAAATGCGCTTAAAGCTGAAAAAACAGTTATAAGCGCTTATTTATCGTTTGTATAATTAAATTATTCCGGCAATAATTACGAAGTAATAAAAAATTGGAGCGGTATAAAAAATGCTGTCGAATCTGTCTAACATTCCTCCGTGTCCAGGCAGCAACATTCCGGAATCTTTGATACCTGCAAAACGTTTCATTACTGATTCAACTAAGTCACCAAGTGTTGCAACGATTGACAAAATAAATCCTAAAATTGCCATCTCAACAAATGGAAAATTAAAAAACATATTTCCGACGAGAATTGCCATTGCTGTAGTACCTAGCATTGAACCAATAAATCCCTCAACAGTTTTATTCGGACTAATTGAACTTGCCAATTTATGTGATCCAATCGCTGTGCCGACGAAGTAAGCAAATGTATCACTTGACCAAGTGCAAATAAACAATATCCAAATTAATGCACTGCCGGTATCAAAATTAAAACTCAATAAAGTATCAAGCGCATTATTCAATGCCGGTAAACCATTATTTACAAGCGCCGTAACAGAATCAGCCGACATTTCAACTTGTTCGTCAGCTAAAAATCTCAAAAGTATCAAATGTGCAAACGGCAAGCCTATATACAAAACGCCTGCGATTGAGGCGCAAGCGTCTATTGGTCTGATTGTGCCGTGAAACAATACCGTCATCAGAAACATCATCAGACTTCCAATCGTCAGCACGGCCAGCAACTCCTCAATATTGCCAAGCCAAGCGCAGCAAATCATTAATATCAGAGTCAACGAACCTAATACAAAAGTTGAGTCAATTCCTTTTGCCTTCATCATTTTAGCGTATTCGTACCAGCCGATTAAAGTCAATAACATTGCAAATGCTGCAAATGGCAATCCGCCAAGTTGAATTATAATCGCTGCTATTATTATTCCGACTATTCCGCTTACTATTCTAACTATCAATATTCATCACCTGATTTGAATTTGTGTAGTTATAAATTATTTTACAGTTCCGAAACGTCTGTCACGTTTGCCAAAATCTTCAAGTGCTGACAAAAATTCTTTTGGCGTAAATTCCGGAAATGTCGTATCAGTAAACCAAAATTCTGCATATGCTGATTGCCATAAAAGAAAATTACTGACCCTTAAATCTCCACCTGTTCTAATCAACAAATCAACCGGAGGATTTCCAAAAGTGTCTAAAGCCGATTCAAATATATTAGCGTCTATATCATCAATTTTAATTTCACCGTTTAAAACTCGTCTTGTAATTTTCTGCGTTGCTCTGATAATTTCATCTTGTCCGCCGTAATTCGTTGCAACGTTGAATTTAAGTCCGGTATTATTAACCATCATTTCTTCAGCGTCATTAGCCTGCTTAATTAAACTTTTCGGCAACTCATCAATACGCCCTATAAATTTAATTTTAACATTTTTTTCGTTAAGTTCGCGTTTTTCTTTCTCAAGATACTCGCTGAACAAATGCATAAGAAAATCAACCTCTGTATGCGGTCTTTTCCAATTTTCAGTTGAAAAAGCATACACAGTCAGTGCTTGCAACTTAATATCAACAGCCGTTTTGATAATTTCTTTTAACGTCTTAACACCTGCAAGATGTCCGGCACTTCTGATTAAGCCTAAATTCGTTGCCCAACGTCCGTTGCCGTCCATTATGATGCCAACATGTTGCGGCAACGTTTCTAAATTTAAATTTTCTTCTATTTTCAGCATACAGAATCCTAATCTTTAATTAATTCCGCATTAAATCAAACTTCCATAACTTCTTTTTCTTTTGCTGCTTTGGTTGTGTCAATCAATTTAATGTACTTATCCAACAATTTTTGAACTTTTTCTTGACCTTCTTTACGATCGTCTTCGGTGATTTCCTTATTCTTTTCAGCTTTCTTGATTGCTTCGTTACCGTCACGGCGGACATTACGCATTGCAACTTTCGCTTCTTCTGCTTTTTTGCTGACAACTTTAACAAGTTCCTTGCGTCTTTCTTGAGTTAGCTGCGGAATTGCAAGGCGAATCGTTGTTCCGTCAGAATTTGGAGTCAAACCTAAATCTGATTTCTGAATTGCTCTTTCAATATCCTTAATACTGCCTTTATCATAAGGTTTAATCATAATCATGCGTGGCTCTGGAACAGTTACACTTGCCATTTGATTAACCGGTGTAGGTGTGCCGTAATAATCAACCATAACTTTATCAAGAAGTGAAGGTGCTGCGCGTCCGGCTCTAAGTGTACCGTATTCTTTTTTTAAGCCTTCAAGTGTTTTTTTCATCTTTTCTTCTTGTGACTTCATTATATCATCAATCATTATTTACATCTACCTTTCTTTACTAATACGTAAAATTAAAAATTGATTAACCAACAGTTGTACCAATTTCTTCTCCCATTGCCGCCTTGTAAATATTATCGTAGTCATCAATATTAAAAACCACCAGCGGAATGTCATTATCCATGCAAAGACTTGTCGCTGTTGAGTCCATAACATGCAATCCAAGATTAAGTATATCAATATAAGCCAGTTTGTCGAATTTTTTTGCATCATTATTTTTATTTGGGTCCTTATCGTAAATGCCGTCAGTGCCTTTTTTTGCCATTAAAATAACGTCGGCTTCAATTTCTGCCGCTCTAAGTGCTGCAGTTGTGTCGGTTGAAAAATATGGATTTCCGGTTCCTGCGCCAAAAATTACAACTCTGCCTTTTTCAAGATGTCTGACAGCACGGCGCCTTATATAAGGTTCTGCAACTTCTCTCATTTCAATCGCCGTTTGAACTCTCGTGAATACGCCTAATTTTTCCAAAGCGTCTTGTAAAGCCAAAGCATTCATAACCGTTGCAAGCATACCCATATAATCCGCTGAAGCTCTATCCATGCCTTTAGCACTGCCACTGAGACCTCGCCAGATATTTCCGCCGCCAACTACGATTGCGACTTCCATTTTGCTGTCATGTATGCGCTTAATTTGTTTTGCCAATTCTTCAACTACTTCGGGTTTAATTCCATAATCTCCATTTCCAGCTAATGATTCGCCACTCAATTTCAACACAATTCGCTTATATTTCATATACTCACCCTTCACAATTATAACTATTTTCAACTTAATAATTTAATAACAAATTCCGAATTTCTAATTTATTAAACATTCCTCATTAACAAAAGTTTTCCTGCTTATTGCATTAAAAAATTTTTCGTTGTACAATAATAACAATAGGTTTCGATTATTTATTAAGGATGTGTTGCTTATGGAACTTAGACAACTTGAATACTTTCAAATGGCGAGCCGTTTACGTAATATTACTCGCGCTGCCAAACGTTTACGTGTTTCTCAACCAAATATCACAGTTGCAATTAAAAAACTTGAAAACGAACTCGGAATTCAATTATTTGATCGCAGTCAAAAACAACTTTCACTCACACCAGAAGGCAGCGTCTTTTTGAGTCGCGTTGAAGTTGCCTTGCGCTGTTTAAATGATGCACTCATTGAAGTCAACGATTTTAAGCAGCTTCAAAAAGGCATTATTAAAATTGGTATTCCGCCAATGATGGGAGCTTTCTTGTTCCCAAAAATTTTTTCCGGTTTTCAATCTCGGCATCCTGCCCTTGATGTTCTTTTATTTGAAGAAGGTTCAATCGCTATTCGCGAAATGTTGGACCGTGATGAATTAGACTTTGGAATTGCTATTACTTCCAATGCTTCGCCGTCACTTAACGTGCTGCCAATGACACGTTCACAACTGGTCGTTTGCGTTTCAAAGGATTCAAAACTTGCCAATAAAGAAAAAATTTCTAATTCGGAAATAGCATCTTCAAATTTGATCGTAATGAAACAAGGTTCTTACCTTCGTCAAATTATTCAGGATCGTTTGCGCTCTCTCCACATTTCGCCTAATATAGTCCTTGAATCCAGTCAAATTACCACAATCAAGGGACTTGTTGCTCATAACGTTGGTATTGCTTTTTTGCTAGACTTTATAGCTGACAACAATAATGAAATCATTTCAATACCATTAGAGGAGCCAATTTTTGTTGATATTGGACTTGCTTGGAAAAAAGATCGCTATGTTTCTAAGGCGGCACAGGCTTTTATAGATTTTTGTAAAGACCCAATAGATTAAAGAAATTAATATTAAAATGACAGTATTAATTGTTGCATTTTTGATTGATACATTGATAGGCGATCCAAAGACAAAATTTCATCCGGTCGTATTGATTGGAAATTTTATTTCGCTGCTGGAAAAAATTTTATACTGTGCAGTTGACGGCAATAAAAAAAAGCTGCTCAAAGGCGCTTTATTGACGACTATAGTCATTTGTTCAGCTTTTACTGTCGGAGTCGGAATTATCAAATTGATTGAACTTATTGATTTGTCTGAGATCGGAATTTTTATTGAGGCATTGACTTTAAGTTTTATGATTTGCCCAAAATCTCTTGCTGAGGCCGGCAGAGAAATTTACAATTTGCTTATCAATAAGGATATATTGGAAGCAAGGCGAAAAGTAGGCTGGATTGTCGGACGTGATACAGATAAACTTGAAGAATCGGAAATTGTTCGTGCAACGGTTGAAACAATTTCGGAAAATACCGTTGATGGAGTAATATCTCCGCTATTTTTCTTCGTGATTGGCGGCTTACCTCTTGCGATTGTTTACAGAGCTGCCAACACTATGGATTCAATGCTTGGTTACAAAAATGAAAAATATTTATATTTCGGGCGTGCATCAGCGAGACTTGATGATGTGTTAAATTATATACCCGCAAGATTAACAGCATTATTTTTTATTATAACGGCTGTTATTTTGCGTTTGAATTACAGAAACTCAATAACAATGATGAGACGTGATGCAGATAAGCATCCAAGTCCTAATGGCGGTTATGCTGAAGCTACTGTGGCCGGTGCGTTAAATATTCGTCTCGGCGGTTTCAATTCATATTTTGGCAAGATGTCATTTCGTGAATACATGGGCGAGCCTTTAGAAGTTTTGTCGCCGCGTCATATTCTCTTGACGATCCGAATGATGTATACTGCAACAATTTTGTTTTTATTAACGTTATGTGCGTTTTCTTTCGATTGAGTAGCAGATTTTTTTATTCTACTTTCTTTGTGTGGTCAAAGAAAGTAGCAAAGAAACCCAGCCGCTTATGGAAAACATCACGTTTTCCAGCGCGGCATGCGCCGACTTCCTGTCGGCGGATAGTAAATATAATAGCAGCGGATTTGATAAAAGTAATAAATATAAGACAAATATAATTACAAAAAAATTATATTAAAAGAGATTAAGTAAATTGCCAGAATATGGTTTACGCCGTCTCTTTTTTTATTGCTGTGTAATTTTTTCGTTTTGAAACTCCAAAAATTTTAAGTAACATCTTGAATGAAAAAAGGTTTCAGCCCTTTTAAAAGGAAAAAACTTATAAATGGAAAATATAAAATAAAGGGATAACAATACATCAAAATGACGGTTATGTATATCAACTTTAAAAGATTTAAGTTTCGTAAACACATTAGGAGAGAGGTAGATTTTGATGAATCAAACTACAAAAACAAGAACTATAATGAACGAAAAGAAACGAACCACCATAAAAAAACTTTTAATTTCTTCGCTTGTAATAGCATTCTTCGTCGGTGTTGTACTGTCGTATTACAACATGCTTTACCGACAACGCGCCATGAAAGCCCCTTGCTTTAGCTATGGGGATGAAACGGCGCATATTTTTTTGAATTTTATATTGCGTTATATAAACGATAGTAGTATAATACAGTTATGGA
>CAJOHI010000074.1 GCA_905234365.1 uncultured Selenomonadaceae bacterium
AGCCGTTGAAGACTTGGCGTCTAAAATGGATATTCGCCTGCTCTCCATTGCTCCAAATATCATAAACAACATGGAGAAGGCTCATTTAGGTTATACTCACTGCATTATTCCTGAAAATACATATCCGAATCAGACTGAAAAAATTTCTACATTCGGCGTTAAAGCGGTACTTGTTGCTCGTTCCGATTTAGAAGATAAAGATGTAGAGTATATAGTAAATTTTCTCCTCAATAACGCTCAAAAACTCCGTGAAGCTGCAAATGTCGCGACGGAATTAAATCTTGACTATGCGGTTAAAGATATTCCTTACTCATTCCATAAAGGTGCGGCAAATTACTACAAATCTAAAGGCATTGATGTAGAAATTTATACCGGTTCATCAGGTAAAAAAATAATAGCCGGTCAAGATTAACGAAGGGGGAATGTAAAATATGTACACACTTAAATTTGATATGTACCAAACTATAGCGATTGCCGTTGCTATGCTGTTTTTGGGAACATATTTAAAAAAGAGAATCTACTTCTTAGAGAAATTTTGTATACCTTCGCCGGTTATTGGCGGCTTGCTTTTTGCGATTGTCTCTTGGGAATTTGCATTTGATGAAACTCTTAAAAATATTTGTATGATTGCTTTCTTTACAAGTGTTGGATTTCAAGCAAATATCAAAATTTTAAAGAGCGGCGGAACAAGTTTAGCAATATTTTTGGGTTGTGTCTTCGCTCTGATAATTTGTCAAAATATCCTGTCGATTGGTCTTGCATCAATGTTAGATATAAATCCGTTTATTGGACTTTCAACCGGTTCCATTTCAATGACTGGCGGTCATGGTACTTCCGGCGCATTTGGTCCGGTGCTTGAGGATTTAGGATTGACTGGTGCCACTACTCTCTGCACAGCCGCTGCAACTTTTGGACTTGTAGCCGGCTCATTAATGGGTGGACCACTCGGTCAAAGGCTGATTCTTAAAAATGATCTTCTTAAAACTGCCGTTGAAGTTGATGATACACCATTAATCGAAGAAGAAGAAAAACACCATCGTTCAGTGTCAATGTATGCACCGGCAACTTATCAGTTGATTATTGCAATGGGACTAGGCACAATAGTTTCACATATCTTGTCACAATCTGGAATAACATTGCCGGTTTATATTGGATCCATGATTGTTGCCGCGATTATGAGAAATTATAGTGAATATGTCGGGACTTTTAAAGTTCACATGGGTGAGATTAATAATATTGGCGGTATTTGTTTGTCATTATTTCTTGGTATTGCAATGATAACTTTGAAACTTTGGCAATTAGCTTCTTTGGCGTTGCCTTTAGTGGTATTGTTGTTTGGTCAAACAATCCTTATGTTCTTGTTCGCGTATTTCGTTGTTTACAATCTTCTTGGTCGCGACTATGATGCGGCAATATTAGCTGCCGGAACTTGTGGCTTCGGTATGGGCGCAACGCCTAATGCAATGGCAAATATGCAGGTTCTCACCACTAAATTTGTTCCGTCAGTCAAGGCTTATATCTTAGTGCCTATTGTTGGTGGTATGTTCTCTGATTTTATGAATAGTTTAAGTATTACATTTTTCATAAATTTCATTTAAAGGGGTGAATTTTAATGTTTGATTCAGGTATGACGAATGAGCAATTTAATGAGCAACTTGAACTTTTAGCACAATTAATTGAAAAAAAGGCAAAAAATGTCGAAGATGCGGTGCAAATTGTCAGAGATGCCAAAAGAGTAACTGCCGAAAAAAATAAACATTCATCATTTATTGATTTTGAAACTGAAAATTTAGCAATACCTGAAGTCCACGTTAAAAAGCGAAAAAATTAATTTATTTTTGAATGAAGAGGTTAGTTAAATCAGTAAACAACTCACGACTTGTGAGCTTTCAAGCAACGAGAATCGCTGGAGCTGGTTTACGCAGCTTCTACCCCGTACTTTAGGTCTACCGGCAACCTCATATCTCAACTTTTCAAAGAACTATGATAGTTATATCACGCGGGAGGTGAAAGCGCAATTCCTCCCAAGATTAAATTCGCGGGTGTTCTTGCGCTAATAATGAAAAATATTGCAATACTCGGTTCAACCGGCTCTATTGGCACTCAGGCACTTGATGTAATCAGAAATAATCATGATTTACAAGTTTCAGTTCTTGCAGCTAATTCAAATGATGAACTTTTAGAGCAGCAAATTAACGAATTTTCGCCTAAACTTGCCGTCTTGTCTGACGAGGCAGCTTACAAGAGATTGAAGTCAAGATTCAAAGGCAAAAATACGAAACTTGCCGGAGGAAGACAATCATTTATTGACGCTGCAACTTTTGGCTATGTTGATATCGTCTTAACTTCCATGCTCGGTTTTGCCGGTTTAGAACCAACAATTAAAGCGATTAAGGCAAAAAAAAATATCGCTCTTGCGAATAAGGAAACTTTAGTAGTTGCCGGCGAAATTGTAATTAACCTTGCCGCTGAAAATGGCGTTAAGATTTTGCCGGTTGACAGTGAGCATGGCGCCTTCTTTCAATGTTTGCAAGGCGAAAATCCTAAGACCGTCAAAAAACTTTTACTTACGGCTTCAGGTGGTCCATTTAGAAATAAAAGTTGCGAAGACCTTAAAAATGTAACTGTTGAGCAAGTTTTGTCTCATCCGACCTGGAATATGGGCAAAAAAATTACGGTCGATTCCGCTACGCTTGTCAATAAAGGTCTTGAAGTCATTGAAGCGAAACACCTTTACGGCGTCAATTATGAGCAGATACAAGTTGTGATTCACCCTCAAAGTATTGTTCATTCAATGGTTGAGTTTTGCGACAATTCGATAATCGCACAGTTAGCTTCAACTGATATGCGTCTGCCTATTCAATATGCCTTAACTTATCCTCAAAGAATGCCTTCAACTGTCAGTGCTTTGGATTTTTGGAAAATTAACGCTTTAACCTTTGAAAAGCCTGATATTGATACTTTTAAAGGCTTAAAATTTGCATATGAAGCCGGCAAAATTGGCGGAAGCTGTCCTTGTATTTTTAATGCGGCAAATGAGGTGGCTGTCAATGCCTTTTTAAACGGACAAATAAAATTTTTGGATATTTACCGCGTGATTGAGGAGACAATGAACCATCGTCAAGTTATTCAAAATCCTAATTTAGAAACTCTAATAAACGAAGATAAAGAATCTCGAATTTATGCAAAATCCGTTGTTAATTGTAAGGTGTAAAGCGTGAATTTGATCGAAACATTATTTAACGTCTATCTTAAAGAAGATGAAGCCTTCATTCTGTAAATTATCTCGAATAGCTTTCATAAAAATTGGACCAGGATCAGATTTAATTGATGAATATCCTTGAACGTGCTCAATATAAAGTCCACTTTCTCTAGCAACAACTTGTTGATAATGACCAAAGATATATTTTATTGCGGAATATTTACTGTGAAGATAACGTATCAACTCAATATTAGCTTTGAGTTGTTCATAAGTCAGGTTTTCTACACCGTTGACGCCTCCAACATTCTCTATTCCTATTGCACACCAGTTATAACCAATAGCATGTCTTGCTAATTTGTTATCGGGCATGAGTTGATAAATTGTACCGTCACGATCAACTAAAAATTGCGAAGAAACATTAACAGTACCGTCGTTGCGAGTGTCATCGTAAAAAGTATAATAAGCAGATTGCCAAGTATCTCCTGCTGTCCAATGTATCACAACAGCTTGTGGTTCAATATTGGTTATAGACATATCATAATGTAATTCAGCGTATTCGCGAGTGAGTCGTTCACGATTTTCTGACCAAGGCAAATACTTTTCTACTATGTCTGGAGAAGAACACTCAATATACGACAATTTAAATGTCCATATTTCTAAAACAATAGTGATAATAGTTAAAATCTTCTTCATTTATCAAAAAACCACCTTAGTTATAGACATTCCAACATAAAATTGTCGCCTGCGCTTGAGATTTTACACCGATAACGAACGCGAGTCGACAACTCATATCTCAACTTTTCAAAAAACTGATTTAATTATAGCAAATAGGAGGTGAACGCGCAATTCCTCCCTCGATTAAATTCGCGGGTGTCCTTGCGCCGATAATGAATAAGGCAGCATTTGGCGACGTTCTCGACATTGATGACGAAGATGTTATAATTGATGACGACGATTCCGAGATCGACAATTCTTTTTTTGAGACTCGTTATCATGGCATTAAAGTTTTAATATTGGCACCGCACCCAGACGACGAAATTAACGTTGCCGGAAACATGATTTTAAATTTGTCAAGAGCGCGTGCTGAAATTTTCGTTGCCTATACTACTAACGGTGATTTTGAGATTGACGCAGCAATTAGAGCGGTTGAAGCTGCAGAAGCATTGAATATTCTCGGTGTTAAACGCGATCATATATTTTTTTTAGGTTACGGCGACACCTTCAACGGTACTGGAAAACCGCATATTTTTTTTGCTGATATGCCGACCAAATCGCCTGCCGGACATGTTGAAACTTATCCTGCCGGTGATTTCATTGACTATGCCTACATTAAACGCAAAAATCACAGCAAATACACTCGTCAAAGTTATCTGCGCGACTTGAAAGATTTAATCCTTGACATTGAAGCTGATGTAATTTTCTGCGTAGACTTCGACAAACACGCTGACCACCGAATGTTATCAATTAGTTTTGAGCAGGTTATTGCTGAAATTTTGTTGCGTCAAGGTAACACCTATAAGCCGGAAATTTACAAGCGCTTTGCTTACTCAACGGCTTTTACTGCTGAACGTGATTTTTATTCGGACAACCTTAAAGAGACATTGCAGCCTGTTATCAATAAAATTGAATCTTACGACTTCGATTTAATCAATCGTGCAAATTACATTTGGAACGACAGAGCAAGATTCCCGATTGCTGAAGATTGTCGCAAAACGTTGCTTGCCGATAATCCTATTGCTAAGGCAATATTTCAGCATAAATCGCAGCGCAATGAGTGGAACGCTTTAGGAATAATTAACAGCGACGAAATTTATTTTGAGCGGCGCACGGATAATTTGATTTATATGGCTAAGATTGAGGCGACAAGTGGCGATTTTCAAAAAGTAAGCGACTTTCATATAATAAACACTGCTGACATTGACGCGACTCCGCCTAAATTTTCTAATTACCTTTGGATTCCTGCACCGAATGACACTGAACGTCGATTGACTTTAACTTGGTCTTGTCTCCAACAGATTGAGCAAGTCAAAATCTATAGCGGCATTTCAGATGACAGCGGTTTTGACAAGTTATCCGTTAAATTTGATGACGTTTATGAAATTGAAATTGACTTTTCAAATTCTTCTGCACCGATTGTGATTGACTTTGCCGAAAAAATTTTTGCAACTTCAGCAGAATTTAAAATTATTGAGGCACATGGTGAAAGCTGCGGCATTTCCGAAATTGAGATTTTCGCCAATCGTGAGCCTGTAAAAATCATTAAGCCATTTATAAAAATAACTGCCGCTGATAATTTTATTTATAATTATTTGGTGCCGAACGACGTTGACAAAATTTGCCTGTCAATTTATCGTTTCCATATCAGCAAGCCTGTTGAAATTATTGTCAGTGGCGGCGAAATTGAAGGTAACGGCGATAATTTTATTGTAAATCTTAATTGTGATGAAGTCGCGGTCAGAGCGCAGATTACAGATGAGCCTTCGATTTTTGACCAGATAAAAATTTGTCGAGTAAGTCAATTTTACTTTTGGCGGCTGCGATTAAATCAATTATTGGAACGTCTCAAAATTCACTTGAAACGTAAATTCAGATTTGAGGTAAATTTATGACAGATAAATTAATTTTAACTGACGATTTGTTCATCGGTGCCGGCGGACATCAAGCAACTTATATTCACCCTATTGATAAATCTAAGTGTATAAAAATTCCGCATACACCTGACGACGGAGATGTTAAAAAGGAGTTGAGATATCGTCGTATTTGCAAGGATAAGCTGGAAAACTCTCAACTTATAACAAAATATTTCGGCTTTGTCGATACCGATAAAGGCTTAGGTCATGTTTTTGAGCGCGTATTGGATTTGAACGGACAGACCAGCAAGGATTTAAAAGACTTTTTGCCGACGGGTGAACCAAATGAAGCGGAATTGAAGAATATTAAAAATTTACTGATTAACTTTAAAACTGACTTTCTGCGTGAAAAAATCGCCATAGTTGACACTGATATTACAAATTTCATGGTGCAGGAAATTGCGCCGAATGAATACAAAATGCGAATTGTTGACAATATTGGTACACCTGTCGCCATTCCGCTTGTATACTATTTTGACTTCGCCGCCGCTTGGAAATGTAAACGTTATTGGAATTTTTTAGTTGATTGGTTGCACCGTCACTATCCAAAAGTCATTTCTGAGGAATTATATAACGTTCTCAAAGTTTAAATTTCGTCGCCGACTTTCAATACCGCCATAAATGCTTCCTGCGGCAATTCAACTGAACCTACCGCCTTCATGCGCTTTTTGCCTTCCTTCTGCTTTTCAAGTAATTTCCGCTTACGACTGACATCACCGCCGTAACATTTAGCTAAAACGTCCTTGCGCCTTGCTTTGACGGTCTCACGTGCAATTATTCTGCCGCCTATTGCCGCTTGAACCGGTATATCAAAAAGCTGTTCCGGTATCAATCTTTTTAACTTCAACGCTAATGCTCTGCCGACTCTTGCGGCTCTCGTCTTGTGAACAATCGCACTTAAAGCATCAACTATATCACCATTAAGCAGCACATCTAATTTAACTAAATCCGACTCGTTATATCCAGAAAGTTCATAATCAAGGCTGGCATAACCACGTGTCATTGACTTCAACTTATCAAAGAAATCGTAAATAATCTCGTTCAGCGGAATTTCATAAGTAATCATAACTCTCGTCTTGTCGATATAATCCATGCTCTTATAAGTTCCGCGCTTGTCTCTGCAAAGTTCCATAACCGCACCGATATAATCCGAAGGCACAATCACCGTTGCTTTAACGATAGGTTCTTCGACGAATTTAATCTCAGTGGCAGGTGGCAACGCTGCAGGATTATCGACTGTCAACACTTCGCCGTCAGTTTTTGTGACGTGATAGACCACTGAAGGTGCTGTCGTGACGAGTTTTAAATTATATTCGCGTTCAAGTCGCTCTTGAATTACGTCCATGTGAAGAAGTCCTAAAAAACCACATCTGAAACCAAAACCTAAAGCGGCAGAAGTTTCAGGCTCATAAACTAAGGCGGCATCGTTAAGCTGTAATTTTTCAAGAGCGTCTTTTAAGTTGTCATAATCAGCGCTGTCAGTAGGATAAAGTCCGCAAAAGACCATAGGCACCGGCGCTCTGTAACCTGCCAACGCCTTAGCAGGATTTTCAGAAGTCGTAACGGTGTCGCCAACTCGAACATTGCGAACATCTTTCAAGGAACCGCAAATATAACCAACTTCGCCAGCTTGCAATTCGTCAACTTCAACCGGTGAAGGTGAAAAGTAACCTATTTCGGTGGCTTCAAATTCTTTGCCGGTCGCAATTAACTTTAGTTTATCACCTTTTTTGACGTTGCCTTCAAAAATTCTGACATGAGCAACGGCGCCCTTATATGAATCGAAATACGAATCAAATATCAACGCTTTCAAGGATTTTTTACTGTCGCCATTTGGTGGCGGTATTTTATTTACTATTGCCTCTAAAATATCGTCGATACCTTCACCGGTTTTAGCGCTGCAAAGTATCGCCTCAGAAGCGTCAAGACCTATTGCCTCCTCAATTTCGTCTTTAACTCGCTCTGGTTCAGCACTTGGCAAATCAATTTTATTTATAACCGGCAAAATTTCCAAATTATTATCAAGAGCAAGGTAAACATTTGACAGAGTTTGTGCCTCAACGCCTTGAGAGGCATCAACAATCAGCAGAGCGCCTTCACATGCAGCAAGACTTCTTGAAACTTCATAGGTAAAGTCGACATGTCCAGGCGTGTCAATCAAATTCAGGCGATATTCTTTGCCGTTTTTTGCAGTGTACTTTAATCTGACAGTTTGAGCCTTAATTGTAATTCCGCGTTCGCGTTCAAGCTCCATGTTATCCAGAAGTTGATCTGACATGTCGCGTTTTTCAACTGTGCCTGTCATCTCAATTAATCTGTCTGCTAACGTCGACTTGCCATGATCGATATGTGCTATAATTGAAAAATTTCTTATTCTATCGTTCACTAAATTCAACCTCTCAAATTTTAGTTAGTTATTATTAACTTTTATTGTTTAGTTACTAATTATACATTAACTATTTTAAAAACTCAATTTGCCATTTATTTTTTGTCAATTATTTTTTTAAAATTTTATTTGTATTGATTTGAACTTTTATGTATAATTAAAATAAATATTTATGTGGAGGTCTTTTTATGAATGTCGCGATCATCATGGGCAGCGATTCAGATTGGTCAATAATGAAATCCGCTGTTCAAATTCTCGATAAATTCCAAATTGATTTTGAGATCACTGTCGCTTCTGCTCACCGTACTCCTGAAAAGGTTCGTAATTTTGTCGAATCTGCACAAAACGCCGGTGCTAAAATTTTCATTGCTGCTGCCGGCTGTGCTGCTCATCTTGCTGGTGTTGTTGCAAGTTACACTACTCGTCCTGTTATTGGCGTTCCAATAAGTTCTGAACCGCTCAAAGGTTTTGACGCACTATTGTCAACAGTTCAAATGCCTGGTGGTATTCCTGTTGCTACTATGGCAGTCAACGGTGCTAAAAATGCTGCTCTTTTTGCCGCTGAAATTCTTGCAATTAACGACGAAATTCTAAGCCAAAGACTTGCTGATTATCGCACAAATATGAAGGCTGAAATTGATGATAAGGATTCTAAAATAAAAAAAGCTGCCGCTGATTGTAACTTTAAAATTTGAATTGACTTTGTTGATATATCTTGTTAAAATTATGTCAGTAGTTATTTAATTTTAAAATGAGAGGTGTAACAAAATGGAAAAAGGTAATATCCTTCATGAAGGCAAGGCTAAAATCATTCACGAAACTAGCGATCCAAAGCAGGTTATAATGTATTTCAAAGACGAAGCTACCGCCAGAAACGGCGAAAAGAAAGGTACCATTAAGGATAAGGGCATTATTAACAACAAAATCAGTACTTACTTCTTTAAATTGCTCAAAGACAGAGGTATTGATAATCATTACATTGGCAATCCAGACGCTAGAGATATGCTCGTTAAAAAAATTGAAATGATCCCTCTTGAAGTCGTCGTTCGTAATGTTTTTGCCGGTAGTCTCGCTGCACGTTTCGGCAAAGAAGAAGGCATTCCGCTTTCCATGCCGATTGTCGAATTTTATTACAAAAGCGACGCACTTGGCGATCCAATAATAAATCGCTATCATGCTATCGCTCTCGAAATTGCCACTCTTACCGAACTTAACCAAATTGAACATCTCGCATTCTCAATTAATGCTATCCTCAAAGAAATTCTTAATGCTAAAAATGTTGACCTTATCGACTTTAAAACCGAATTTGGCCGCGATGAAAATGGTAAAATTATTCTCGGTGATGAAATTTCTCCTGATAATTGCCGCTTCTGGGATAAAGATTCCAAACAAAAACTTGATAAAGATGTATTCCGTCATGATTTAGGCAGTCCGGAAGAAGCATATCAAGAAATGTTGCGCCGTCTTACCGAATAAAAGTATTTTGTAAATTTAAATTAAAATATAAAGCCGGTCAAAAAATTTTACTGTTTAAATCAGTATAAATTCAATGACCGGCGCAATTTTAAACATTATTTGGGAGCAATATTTATGAATGCTAAAGAACTTTTGCAAGAATTAAAGCCACTAGCCAATCAACGAGAACTTA
>CAJOHI010000075.1 GCA_905234365.1 uncultured Selenomonadaceae bacterium
GATACCCCAAAAACGTTTCTAAGTCGGCATTCAACTTAGTCGTTGATTTTGAATACATTTTTTTAAAGCGGAAGTCTAACCGCTAAGGCTATTTTAGCGGAACAGATAGGCAAAGGCAACATTTTTTGTGGCTTATATCCCCATAGCTAAAGCTAGGGGTATTTCGCCGCATTTCGATAAAAACTAATCAAAATCAATATTAGACCTTTTCATTAGTGTTTTTGCCAAATAGACCGGAAGGCTTGATAAGAAGCACCAGAATGAGTATGGCAAATGCCGCAGCATCACGGAAGGTGGAAGATAAAAATCCCGAAACAAGTGCCTCAATGACACCTAAAATTATGCCGCCAACGACAGCACCAGGCAAAATTCCAATGCCACCGAGAACTGCCGCAACAAAAGCCTTGAGACCAGGCATAATGCCCATGAGCGGATCAATAGTATTATAGTAAACGCCAACGAGAACACCGGCAGCAGCAGCAAGGGCAGAGCCAATGCAAAAAGTCAAAGAGATGATACGATCAGAATTAATGCCCATAAGTTGAGCGGTTTCAGTATCAAAAGAAGCAGCACGCATTGCCTTGCCAAGTTTGGTTTTTTGAACGATATAAGTTAAAATCGCCATGAGCAAAATGGTAATGCTGAGGATAAGGAGCTGCTGCCCGTTGATAATGAATCCTGCGAAGTTAAATGATATATTATCGATAACGTCCGGAAAAGTTCGCGGAGTAGGTGTAACGAAGTACATGGTAACATATTCAAGGAAAAAAGATACACCAATCGCGGTGATTAACAGAGAAATACGTGGAGCATGACGAAGCGGCTTATAGGCGATCTTTTCGATGAGCATACCTAAGCCGGCAGTAACGATCATGGAAATGATAAGAGCAGGAACTATCGGCAGATGAGCAAAGGATATGGCAAAGAAGCCGACATAAGCGCCAAACATATATACATCACCATGTGCAAAATTGATAAGTTTAATAATGCCGTAAATCATTGTGTAACCAAGCGCGATAAGAGCATAAATGCTGCCGAGAGAAACGCCATTGATTAATTGTTGTACAAACTGATGAAAAAAATCCAAATAAAACACTTCCTTAACTCGTTGTGTTAGATAAATGCTAAAAAATCTAAAACTTTCTACATATAATATCGTTTATGTTCTAAGATTTTATAACATCAAATTCACTCTTAAAAGATATATCTTTGCTCATGTCATATTGTTGCCAATTTCGTTCAATTCGATTTACTACATTATGAACGTCGTCAAGTTTTATATCGTAAAGAATCACGACAAATTGACTACTGCTATTTTGCGTTATGGTATCGCTTCGCCTTAATGTAGATTTTAATACGGTCAAAAATTCGTCTTCCGCGTCACTTATTTGCACTTGGGAATTTTCGTCATTTTGCTGTAATGAAATCAACAAAAGGCAAGCCGCTTTGCCAATATCACGAGTACGACATAAAAATCTATAAACTGCACGGAAATTTTCAAGCGGCAAAACAAAGGCTTCTTCCTTACGGTTGCGTTCTCCGAGAATTAATGATATATTACTTAAATTGGTAACGTCAGAAATTTCCATTTCGGCAAGTTGTTTAGTGCTGCTGAAGATGTTGTAGCCGTGCTTTCCGTGTTGCTTAACGATATAAAGCGCTTTATCGGCTTTTTTGTAAAGTTCGCCGAAGTTTTTGCCTTCAAGTGGAACAAAGACGCAGCCAATCGAGGCACCCAGTGGAATATTCATATCGTCGCCCATTAACTTTTTTGCTGATTCAACTAAGCGGTCGTTGATATATTTTGCCTTATTAGAAATTGCTACTTCTTCATTCATTCCGTGACAAAATGCAATAAACTCGTCGCCTCCCATGCGTCCAAGCAAGTCGCTGGGTCTTACGGCGCTGCGGATAATGTCGGCAAAACTCACCAGAATTTTATCGCCCATAGCATGACCGTAGATATCGTTGACGAGTTTAAAGCTGTCCAGATCAATCATCATCAAGGCGCCTTCAGAATGTTGACAAACTTGGTCCAATTCTTCCTCGCTTGAAGCCTTATTTAAAAGTCCGGTCAATGCGTCGATACTGGCATTTTTTTTCAATCCTTGAATTTGCTCAACTGTTTGCAGGATATTTGCTATTCGACGCAGAAGTACATCTGGACGAAATGGTTTTCTGATAAAATCCATTGCGCCGTTTTCAAAACCTTTGCTTTCTGTCTCCTCGTCATGATCGGCCGTCATAAACATAAATGGTATAACTTGGTGGTATTCTTCTTGTAAAGCTAATTGCAATTCGTAACCGTTCATGCCTGGCATTCTCAAATCAGACAAAACCATATCCGGTTTTTCTGCACGATATTTTTCGATCGCTTCAGCTGCAGAATTGGCACAAACCGTGACATATTGTGTTGCTAAAATATTTTCAGTCATCATTAAAGAGACGAGCATATCATCAACTATTAATATTTTTTTCAATGCAATATACCTCTCTCAACTCATTAATTTCATTATATTTTATAATAATTAAATCTAAATTTAAATAGCTATTCAAAAAAAATTTTGTTTGGAGGAAACTTTCATGATAACTATTGAAAAGCTGCAGGAATTTGGCGTTGATACTAAAGAAGGCTTGACGCGCTGCATGAATATGGAGAATTTTTATTTTAAGATGATTCAAATGGGATTGTCAGATCCGCATTTTGAATCGCTTGCAACTTCGCTTGAGGAAGGCAACCTTGATGAAGCTTTTGAGGCGGCGCATGCACTTAAAGGTATTTTGGGCAATTTGGCGCTTACTCCAATTTATACTCCGCTTTCTGAAATTACCGAAATGCTGCGTGCCAAGAAAGAGGCAGATTATGTGACGATGTATAAACCGGTCAAGGAAATGCGCGACAAATTGCTGGAAATGTGCAAGGCATAAATTAAAAATAGCTGCTGAAAATTTTAGACGACGTTCCTGACCGATGTTTTCAAGGTTAAGAACGTCGCTAATTTTGTTAAGCAATAAAGGTGTTATTATGTATTATTATATTTATGAGCACCCTCTGTTGGAAAAGGCGCTTAAAATTTCGTATATTTATGAATATCATTCGTATTGGATTCTTCGCAAAAATGAGAGGATCAAAAATCCTGCATTTAACTTAATTGACAGGACTTTTTTGGACCTAAAAAAAAATTCGCCTGAGGCGATTGATAAATTTTATCAAGATTTGGTGTCAATTTTCGATTGTTTTGACAGCATTGATAAATTTAATTTTGCCGTAATACCTTCGCACGATGTAAATGTTAAAATTTCGCCTATGCACTTGATAGCTCAAAAATTGGCAATTCATTACAATAAAATTGACTACTCGGACGTTTTGCAGAGATTCAAGACCATTGCGCGGCTTTCTGACGGCGGCACGAGAAATATCGGCGTTCATATCAACAGCATTCGCATTAATCCCAAATTCAAAGTTGAAGGCAAAAATTTCATTTTGATTGACGATATAACCACGTCCGGCAGCTCAATGGCGGCAGGTGTGCAAATTTTATACATCGGCGGTGCAAATAGCGTCACTTGCCTTGCTTTGAGTCACAAATATTAATTGAGGAGCAATTTTTATGTATGCTGAATATTTAACTTTGTTATTGGTTTTGATTTTGAGTTTTGTCGGTCACAACATGACTGTAGTTTACGCCGCGATAATCGTTTTGATTTTGAAAGCCGGCGGACAAATTTTCGGATTTAACGAGGCTTTAACTTATATGGGAAGTCACGGATTAAATTTAGGCATAATCGTACTTACGGCGGCGGTGCTGGTTCCTATCGCTGACGGTACCGTTACCATTCTAGACATGATAAATTCTTTCCGAACGCCGATTGGCATTGTTGCCGTGACTGCCGGACTTTTAGCTGCAATGGCAGGCGGTGTTGGCGTTCCATTAATGCAGTCTAATCCGCACGTTATTCCGGCTTTGATTGTCGGAACAATGGCAGGCGTATTTTTTTTCAACGGAATTGCCGTTGGTCCACTAATTGCCGCAGGTTTTACTTATTTTATAATGATGATATTTTCGCATTTTCAGTGATTATCGTTGGAATTTCTTAATTGATGATTATTAAATCAAAATTAAAATCCTAATGATGTTATCATTGTCTTCCACAAAACTCAACTCACTATTAATTAGAAATTAACTTATCGCTATGATTATAAGAAATGTTTGTAAAATCGTTGGTTGCCGAATCTTTTGATTTATAATTAAATTCCACCGTAGTAATTATCGGTGACGAGCTATTAAGTATCGAATCCAACTCATCGCATGCAGAGTTGCCACAATCCATAAACCACGTTTCGATAATCCTATCATTAAAGACATTGCCTACAACTCCGTCGTCGACGTACTTCACGGAAATATTCTTGTCTTTACCATTTTTAATTGTGATCTTACCTTCAACTTTATTAACCGTGTCTTTAACTTTCAAAATGACATCTAAGCCTTTTACACTCGAATTAACAAGGCTTGCATTTACAAGTTGAATATCGTCCTCGTATTCTGCATAATCCGTGATAGTATCATCGCCGTCGCCGCCTTCATAAACGAAGACATCATTACCTGCACCGCCTTTAAGTATGTCATTGCCTTCATTTCCTTGAAGTGTATCGTCGCCTTTACCGCCAATAATTGAATTTCCAAGACTGTTGCCGATAATTTTGATAGCCTTTTTGCGGCTTGCTGCACTGATCGTCGCAACATATTGGTCAGCCGTAAAGATCGAATCCCTTGAATCGCCCAAAGAAATTTCAGAATCGTCAACACCGGAAGCAGGTTCTCCGGTGAAGGTTATTTTTTTGGTATCTTTTGAAGCAGTGATAACGCTGATGGTCTTTCCTTCAGCGCCTTTTATCGTGATATTGGTATTGCCCATTGATAAAATGCCGTCGCCGTCGTCCGTAGAGCTGTTGACATCGCCACTGACAGTAAATTTAATTACGTCGTTGTCGTTGATGTTAAAATCAGTTATCAAATTGTTGCCGTCGTTATCACCAAATACAAACACGTCTTTGCCTTTACCGCCGAATAAAGTGTCTCTGCCTTTACCAGCAATCAAAGTATCATTGCCGCTGCCACCGTTAAGGCTATCGTTGCCGGTATCGCCTTTGAGTGTGTCGTTGCCGCTGCCACCGTCAATAAAATCATTTCCACTGTTGCCTGTGATTAAGTCGTTGCCTTTGCCGCCTTTAATAGTGTCTCTTTCGACGCTGCCCTTTAAGGTGTTGTCCTCGTAATCGCCCAAAATCACCAACGGCAATTCGCTACTGCTGGCGTCAATGCCCTTTAAGGTCTCGTCGTATTCGCTAAGTGCAATGATTTTTCCTTCTGCGTCTTTGTAAGTGTATTCACTGTCAACATACAATGTGCCATTGCTAATTTCCAATCCGTTCGCCATTATGTCATCAAGACTCGTATCTATCGAATTTGACAGAGCATTTTTGGCAAGATAACGCAAGAACATATAACCTGCGGCATAAATATAAGCGCCTTGATTATCTTCCGCGTTAATGATCTTGTTTTCTTCTTCCTGTATCAAAATCAAAAAATCTGACAAATCCTTTTTGCCGCTGGCAAGGTTCTCAATCGCAGTACGACGCTTATCATCAATGCCATGCGTTATCTCCGCCATGCCTTCAACAATGAACTTCGGCAAATCCAACAACTTATTAATGTTAGCTAAAAAAATTGCATGATTCAATTCGTGAGAAATGGTCCTGTCAAGATAGACCTTTGTATTGCCAACATCTCCGTCGGGATATTCAGCCAGTGATTTTAAGTTATCGTAATTATACATGTTGATATTAAGATAAATCTTTTTGATATAGCTGCTTCGCCAATCGCGGTTTGGAGCCGCATTAGCATAAGTGTTATCGTGCGCGTCATAAAATTGTATCTCAATTTCCTTACACGTCGTGTCCGATCCGTTAAAGTCCATGTCGTAAGACAGCTTATTGAGGTCAAGACCTTCCTTTATCCACCAAGTGTGTAGCGCATTAAGTATCTGCTTTTCCTTATTATCAAGACTCTTTCCATTAGCGCCTTTGCTAGGATATTTAATTGTAACTCCGTTTATAACTTCCGATGAACCCGGCGTCACGGTCTTCAAACTGCCGCTCTCCGATACAATGCTCTTTGAACTTTTACTGACCGAGCCGCCTGCGTCTAAGCCGGTAATTGCGCCGGTGTCATCATTTTTAAGGTTGATACCGCAATTTCTAAGCACCGTATCCGACGAAACATTCGTGCAATCTTTGATAAAATTCTCAAGTGCATTCCTTATGCCAACGAAATTTGAGCAGCTCTTAATCGCCTCATCAAGTGCCATTTTGCCGGATAATTTCGTTTTATCAAGAGCATGAACAAAATTTTTAATGACATCTAAAGCGGACTTTATGCCATAGTGCTTTGTAACTTCGTTGCCACTTGAGTCAATAACGGTGATCTTCCTGCCGCGAGCATTTTTGAGGGTGATAGAGCCGGTGCCAATTTTGAGGACAATATCATCACCCTTAACCGACGAATCGCTAATACTTGCGCCGCCTGTCAAGCTGATTTTATACGAAGCCGGATAAGGATCAGATGAATTGGCATTTAAAATAACATCATTACCGTCACCATTAGCATAAATAAAAATGCTCTCCTTATTTTTGGTGACGCCGCCAATCAAAGTGTCGTTGCCTTTTCCGCCGGTGATAAGGTTAGTACCTGTGCCGCCTTTAATCGAATTATCATTATCATTGCCGACAATTTCAACTGCTTTAGCCATTGAGGAAGCGTCAATATTACGAACATTAGACGCAGCCGTATAAGGCGTATTTTTCAAATTAACGTTTACCAATCCCGTATCAATAGTTGGAGCCGGAGCCGTTCCGCCGACAATATTAACATCACTCGTATCCTTAACCGTGATCTTGCCGCTACCAACATTAATTATAAAGTCACTGCCACTCGTTTGAGTTGTATATTTAGTACTTCCAACAATGCTTACTTTATCACTTGAGTTGTAATCTTGAATGACATCATTGCCATCGCCATTAGCGTAAACAAACACATCATTACCGCCACCACCAGTAAGAGTATCACCGCCTTTACCACCGACGAGAGTATCATTGCCAGAGTCACCATAAAGCTTATCGACACCAGTACCACCGTTGATAGAATCATTGCCAGAACCACCATAGATAGTATCGTTACCGGCGTCACCGAATAACTTATCAGCACCGTTGTTACCAAGAATGAAATCGTTGCCAGATCCACCGTAAATGGTATCGACACCAGAACCGCCGCGAATCGTATTAGCAAGAGCATTGCCTATAATCTTTATAGCTTTTGTGCGAGAAGAAGCATCAATGAGTTTGACAGCAGAATCAACGGTGACAGGTGAGGAATCCGAATCCGTAATAGTCTTTAGAGTTGACGAAGAAGATGAGCCGCCTATAACGGTAGAAGTTAAGCTGATAGAATTATTGTAAATGGATAGCGTCTTGCCCTTAGCATTTCTAAGCGTGATTTTGCCAATTCCAACAGTAATCACAACATTGGAACCGCTGACCGAAGCATTGCTAATCTTAGCACCAGTGATTTTGAGTTTATCACCGACGGCATAATCAGTAATAACGTCATTGTCGTCACCATTAGCGTAAACAAATACATCGTCACCGTTACCACCGGTAAGAGTATCACTGCCTTTGCCGCCGACGAGAGTATCAGCACCGGCACCACCACTAATAAAATCATTACCGTTACCACCTTCAAGATAATCAGCGCCGCCATTACCCAAAAGTGTATCAACACCATTACCGCCGTAAATATAATCTTTGCCGCTGCCACCAACTATCGAATCATTGCCAGCGTCGCCGTTGATTGTAACATTAGAACCGCTATTAACGATAGTATCAGCATTTGATGTTCCGCTAATTAAAACATTACTCGCGGAATTTGAAATTGACGTTTCAGTCTCACCAGAAGGCTCATCGTTAGTAATAATTTTCGGACTTATACCAAAAGCATTTTTTAATCTGATTTGACCGCTGCCAATTTTAATTATCGTATCTGAACCGCTGCATTGAGTTGAATATGTGCCAGAAGTAATTTTAATGGCATTATTAGAGTTAAAACCATAAATTACATCATTTCCATCACCGGAGGCATAACTAATGGTGTTATTGGAAGCGCCACTGGTTAAAGTAATGGTATCATTGCCGGTTCCTGCAATGATTGTGTTATTTTTAGAACCATCATAAAGTTTGATATAATCGTTATCTGCACCTGCATCAATCTTAATATTTTCACTGCCACTGTGAATGCTATCTTTGCCTATGCCACCGTTAATTTTAGTATTTTTAGACTCTATATAAAGATAAATAGAATCGTTACCAGCGCCACCATCAATTGTTAAATATTGACCACCACTGCTTATTGTATCATCACCTGATCCGGTACTAATTGCTATAACTGTCTCATCATTGTAAATATGTACTGAATCATTACCATCCCCTGTATCAATGATACTATTTGGACTAGCGCCATTAATAGTATCATTTCCTGTTCCAGAATTTATTGTTACATTTTGGGATTTATTGTAAAGTTGAATATAGTCATTATCAGAGCCGCTGTCAATCTTGATATTTATACCATCACTATAAATAGAATCGTTACCAGCGCCACCGTTAATCGTGACATTTGAGGTATTTGTATGAGTATAGAAATAATCTGCACCAGTTTCGCCATTCATATAAACCTGACTATCATCATAATTGGAGATTGTATCATTACCTGCACCAGTGCTTATTGTCACATTACTTCCGTTATTATAAATTGAATCAGCATAAGAAGTGCCGGAAATGATTGTATTACTGTTTGAATTTGAAATATTAAGAGGCGCACTGCCGGATTGAGTAGAAATACCGCCGGCAAGAGTACCATTGATGTTGATGGTATCAATATAATCTAGTAATGTCATTTGTCCGTTGCCGACTTTGATAATTGTATCTGAACCGGATATTTGCGTTGAGTAAGTGCCAGAAGTTATGTTGATTATGCTTGTTGATTCGTAGTTATGAATTACGTCACTGCCGTCACCTTCAGCATAATTAATCATTGAGAAATCGCCAGGATTATAAATAGTATCATCACCGGCACCACCGTTCAGTGTAACAAAACTTACATCCGCCAAATTGGACAACCTATCGTTACCAGGTCCACCATCAACATAAACGTTGTTACTAGCATAATTAAAAATTGTATCATTTCCATCTCCACCATAAATCTTAACATTAATAGGATCAACATAATATCCAGTTATGGTATTTTAATCAGAATTAAGAATGTAATCATCGCCTGCACCAGAATTAATAGT
>CAJOHI010000076.1 GCA_905234365.1 uncultured Selenomonadaceae bacterium
TTGAAGGTATTCAAGCCGCAACCGAAGAAGCAGTACAGTCAATGAAAGGTGGCACCGAAGATGTCAAGGCAGGTACAAATGCAATTCGCGAAGTTGGCGTACAATTCAAGGAAATTATGAAGATGGTTGACGGAATCAAGGGAGAAATTACTAGTATCAATCAATCAGTTAAGACCGTTTCTGACGGTGCAGCAGGTATTGTTTCCGCGACTGAGGCCATTGATAAAGCAAGCCACGCAACTGACGAAAGGACTCAAGCTATATCTTCCGCTACTCAAACACAATCAGCCTCAAACGAAGAAATTGCCGCAGCTTCTCAAGCATTGGCGAATCTTGCTTCTGACATGCAAACGGCAATCGGACAATTTAAACTTTAATTGTAATTGGAAGTTAAAATTATGTATACTAAGAAAATTTATTTTAATGGCGGCGATTTTCACGAATTGCAGGAGGTTTTCAGCGATGTGCCTGGTGTTGTGAAAGTTGTAGCAGGTTATATTGATACGGTAAATGAAGTTGACGTGGAAGGCGTCGAGATTGAATTTAATCCGAAAAAAATGGATTTGTCAATGCTTATGGATATTCTTTTTGCCGTCGTTGACCCTTACAGTCAAAAGATTGGCGTTTACTACACGACTGGTGAAGATGAGCCGCAAATTGAACTGCACTTGAATTTCATTGCGAATCGTGGAAAACAACCGGCGGTTTCCTGCATTGGAATTACAATTAACGATCCGAACAGCAATCCTAAATTTGCACGAAAATGTTTAGCAATGGCAAGTCGTTTAAAAAATTTCACTGCAGCGTCGGAAGAACATCAAAATTATTTACGCAAGCATCCGGAAATTTCTACTGATATTGACTTGAAAAAATTGAAAACTTATCTGCGATTCTAATCAAACGCAACAAATTAAAATTTCAACAGCGGAGATGATTTTAAATTGCAAAAAAATTTTAGTGCCGAAGACAGAGCAGCAATTTTAGTTGAAGCCTTGCCTTATATTCAAGAATTTTACGGCAAAACCATAGTCGTCAAATACGGCGGCAATGCTATGGTCAATGACGAACTCAAAGAAAAAGTTATGCAAGATATTGCGCTTATGAAATTTGTAGGCATTAACGTCGTAATTGTTCACGGCGGCGGACCGGAAATAACGCAATTTTTAAAAAAAGTCGGCAAGGAGTCTTCATTTGTCAGCGGCTTGCGTGTCACTGATGAAGAGACGGTTGAGATTGCCGAAATGGTTCTTGACGGCAAAATTAATTCCGAAATTGTAACCTTGCTCAATCGTCGCGGTGTTCGTGCTGTCGGTCTCAGCGGCAAAGATGCCGGTTTGATTCAAGCTGAAAAGAAGCTGGCAACAGTTTACGAAGACGGTCAAAAATCTAAAGTTGATATAGGCTACGTCGGCAAGGCGAAAAAAATTGATATCACTATAGTCAATGACTTACTGAATCAAAATTACGTGCCTGTAATTGCGCCGATTGGTGTTGGTGATAAAGGCGAGAGTTACAATATTAACGCCGATTATGTTGCCGCTGATATTGCCGGTGCCATTAAGGCGGAAAAACTTCTGCTTTTGACGGACACCGAAGGCGTTTACAAAGACTTTAACGATAAAAGCACTTTTATTTCAACACTGACGGCAGCACAAGCAAGAGAATATATTAAAGCCGGAATTATCGCCGGAGGAATGATACCAAAGGTTGAGGCGTGTTTGAGAGCAATTACTGGCGGTGCAAGAAAAACTCATATAATTGATGGAAGATTGCCGCACTCAATCATTTTGGAGCTTTTCACTTATCAAGGTATTGGAACGCAAGTCGAATAAATAAAAATAAAAAGCGGTTTTAAGTGCTGATTGGCAAGTAAAACTGCTTTTTTTGTAGAGGTGTTTTTTTGATGATAGTTTATGCAACTCATAAAGGCGGAAAATATTTGCCTTTTGAGGAGAGTTTAAAAGTTGATAACGTTTCAAAGCGCGGATTGTATGTAAATATTACAAATCGCTGCAACTGCGATTGCGTATTTTGTCTGCGGCAAAAGAAAAAAATGGCAGAACAATCAACACTTTGGTTGAAAACTGAACCAACGATCGACGAAATTAAAAGCGAATTATTAAAAGTGCCTTCATCATTGATTAATGAGGTTGTCTTTTGCGGTTTTGGTGAACCAACGTTAAGATTAAAAGAATTAATTTCAGTGCTTAAATTTGTCAAGGAAAAATTTCCAGGTATTCCAACGCGACTTAATACTAACGGTCTTGGTGAATTGGCACATGTCAGAGAAATTGCCGCTGACTTCGCCGGACTTTTGGACGTTGTTTCAATCAGTCTTAATGCGTCAACTGCGGAGAGATATTTAAAATTAACTCGTGCCGAATATGGTCTCAAATCTTACGAAGCAATGCTGAAATTTGCCGAACATATGAAGGCTTATGTACCGAAAGTCGTTTTGACGATTGTGGATCATGTAAACAGTCCTGAAGAAATTGAACGTTGCAGAAAAATTTGTGCAGAACGCAACTTGACACTTCGTGTTCGACCTTATGAGGATAGTTAAAAATTTTTCATTATTATAAATGTGCCAAAAATCCATAGCCTTGAGAATTAAATTGTAATTTTTATTTCGATTATCGTCAACATTGCGAAATTATTCCTCAGCAAATTTCGTTGCTAAAATTACGACTTTTATTACATCTTCAAGCGTATCATCAGAAGTCACACCCCAAATGATTTCCGCTTCTTCGTGGACAGCTTCTTGAACGTCAGTTGTGGCTTCGTTGACTTCCATCATGCTCAAGTTTTCAACTCCGCCGAGAATATTAATTAAAATACCTTTTGATGTACTCAATTTGCCTTTCAGCGATTGAAGGGCTTTTTTTATTGCCTTAAAGATTGCATTTTCGCCGCTTGCTTCACCATATCCAACGCGACCTTCACCTGCATTAGATGTAACGTCTTTTACATCGACAAAGTCGAGCCCTACAAGTCCGGGTACTGCAACTAAATCAGTCACACCGCGCACAGCTTGAAAAAGCAAATCTAAATCAGCAGTATCGCTTATTATAACTGTGCCAAAGAGTGATTTTAATTTTTCTATGAACTCCTCATCAGCCGCCGAATCAATCAAACAGATAGACAGAATCTTATTATTCTGCATTTGTTCAGCGATCATCAATGTTAAATCCTTTCGATTGAGGTCGCCAATGAGATAAATCATGTCTATTCGTTCAATCAACCTTTTAATCTTGTTCGCTGAATCTTCAGAATTAATCTCATTGATTTTAAGTCTCTGAGGTGCAGCAGATTTCAGAAGCGTTTCATTGCTCGTATCAATGACCGCCAGCTCAACGCCTTCAATGATATTTTCAATCGCATGATTAATAACTTTGGCACCAAGTTCACCAACGCCGATAACTTTTATCTTTGCGAAAAAGTCCTCATAATTATGGTCACTACTAAACTCAAACATTTTTATTGCCACCTTCCATCTCTAAGACTTTTTCGAGCCAATACATAGACTTCTCACGATTCGGCAAATGACTTCTATAACCGTCACGATACAGCATAACAAGATTCTTAGCTGCATTAATGTTGCCAAATTCCGCCGTTCGCTCATACCAATAAAGCGCTTCATGGTAATGCTCAGAATAAACGCTACTCGGAACGACTTCATCATTGCTGAGAATATACGTCATCGCCACCGCTGCATCATAATCGCCGGCGTCCGCAGCCATTTTATACCACTTCAGCGCACGCAGCCTGTATGACCTTTCTGAATGGTCTTCTTTGTAGAGTTTAGCGGCAATTCCAAACATCGCGTTAAATTGACCGAGCTTTTCTGTTGTCAGATAATATTTGAAAACTTTTTTATCAGTGAATTTGTAATACTTGTTGTAAATCTTCGTGACAAACTTAATATCATCAGAAGCAAAGCCGTGAACTTCCGCTGCTTTAATACTATATTCCAGAGCTTTCATATCACTTTGAGGCAGATTTCCGGGAATATGTGCGATATTACGATAAAATTCTGCTAATTTACTAAGTGAATTAAGATTTCCAAGTGCTGCACTATTATCAAGCCACAGTAATTCATAGAATTCATCGTATTCAGGTTGTTCGTAAAGATAAATAAGTTTTTTTATTGCTTTCATATTGCCAAGATTGGCAGCTTTTGTTAGCAAATCAATCGCTTTGTCTTTGTCTTGAGTTGCAAAATGATTGCCCATAATGATAAGTGCCTCAACATTACCATTTTCCGCCGCTCTTTGCAGCCACTTCATTCCTTCATCAATATTTTGTTCGACGTCTTCACCCTTGAGATACATTCTGCCGACTTCTCTCATTGATTCAACATCACCAACTTCGGTCGCTCTCAAGAGAGTTTCAAAATATTTTTTGCCAAATTCAGGATCTTTTTCATCATCATGACGCCAATAACGATTTCCCATTTTAAACACCTCCGCAATAATTAATACTTAAAAAATTACTTTCAATAATATTATAAAAAAATAAACGTACATAAATTTGCACATTTAAAAATTTTTTTATTTCCAGGCGTCTAATTGTTGCCGAATCGCTTTATAAAATTTATATAAAGTTGCAAGTTTAGTAAAAACTTTTGTTCCGATTAATTCACCAATCTTGTCAAATATCATTCTGACTATGACGAACAACAAGACAGATACTTTTAAACCGACAACCGTCAACGATATGACACCGAACAGCGGCAACAGAAATATCATTGCAAGTTTTATCATTATAAACGAAAATGTTACTGCTACTGCTGACCGGCACAATCTGACTAACATTTGTGAATTGCGTCTTGACCATGCTGTTAAATCTTCATAAGCTAATCTTGGGTGTCGAATTGTTCTAACTGTAAATGCCCAAGCACGTCTCGCGTAATATTGGAAAAATTCGCCAATCTTTTGCAGCAATTTATTTATATCCGTCGGAATACTTGTCACTGTATTGATTATCGTTGACGGATCCGCAATAAACCCACGCATTGAACCAACTACGCTGCCGAGTGCTCTGAGCGGCTTACCAATCCAGCCTTGCATACTTTCCGGCACCGGAATTGCAGGAATAAATGCAGCAACTATGTAAAGAATTATTGCAAGTATTCTGCCTAAAATCATTCCGGCGAAATATTTTATTACTAATTGCGGATTACGTTTAAATGCGTGGGGCAGCCTTCGATATTTAGCCGGCAGATAATTTATCAATTTGCTTGCAAGGTCGTTATTTTCGGTTTCAGATGACGGTTTTATACTCTTTGCAGCGGATTTTTTGATTGCAAGTTCACTTTCGCGCTCCAATTCGTATGATAAATTTATCATTTTAGCAAATGCGTCTGAAATTGCCTTTTCGCTTTGTTTTTGCCGCAATTCAAGTTCTTCATCAAATGAACGTGTCGTTTTTACCATACTTTGCAGATTGTCGGAAAGTTTCGTGGTCTGTATCATTCTCTGCAAAGATTTTTCCAAGTTGTTTTGAGATTCTTGATTTTCTGCCATAATCACCACCGCCTGATTAATTCGCAACGAGTAAAATTAATGCAAAATTAAAAATTTTTATGGTAATTTATTGTATTTTTTCAGCGATTCTTTCGAGCACTTTAACATCTTGTTCGCTCAACGTTGAATATTGTTCCATTGCGGCTTTCATGAGACCGTTGTAAGCGTCCATTTTCATGGTGAGTTTTGAAATGTCTTCTTTCATTGTGCTGATTGCTACCGTTATATCAGCCGTTGCCTTATCAACACTCGCCGTGAGATTTGCAATATTTTCAGTCGTCCGCACAATTTCTTCAGCGATAATTTTATTAACTTCGCAAAGTTTATCAACACTTTCCGTTGTTGCTTGTCCGCTTTCGTTTACAGTTTCACTGAGTGTTGTCAATGCTGAAAATTTTTCAGATACTTCATCAGTTGAGGCTTTTAAATCATCAAGAGTCGACAATTTTTCTAACACTTCTAATTTATCGAGTGATTCTAATTTGTCTAGTATCTCCAGTTTATCTAACGTCTCTAATTTGTCCAGCTTTTCAAGTTTGTCCAATTTCGTTGACAATTCTTCCAGCGACTTGTTGAGTTGCGTTATATCTTTTGCAAATGGCGGCGCTTTTAACATTTGACCTATAACCTGCATTAATTTAAGTCCTGTTTGAACTGTTGTATGTCCTGATTCTGTCAATTCGTTCAATTTTTTTGCAGCTTCCTCCAAATTGTTGAGCTTTTCACCGACTTCAGAGAATTTTTCGACATTGACTTTAATCAATTTTGCTTCTGCTTCTGAAGTTTCAGATAAATTTTTCAAGTGTTCCTGTACATTTTCTTTAAATGAAGTCAATGATGTTTTCATTTCTTCGCTTGACTCTGCAATTTGCGGCAAATGTTCCAAATATTCGATACCTGACAATCTGTCACGAATGACTTGTAATTCTTCCTCGATTCGGTCCGAACTTTGATTTATTGCTTGTATCATTTCTTCATTTGATTCGTTGCCGCCGTTTAATTTATGTCTCAACTGCTGAAACTGTATTTCGAGCCGCTGTTGATTGTCTTCTTCTGCTTCGATTCGTTGCTGTATGCTTCTTTTCAGAAAAAATGCCGAAGTCAACGCAAACAATATTCCAACTCCAAAGCCTACACCGCTAACGCCAGTAAGTTCATCTAGTTTTATCAAAGCCGCCACACTTAACAAAGCACAAAATAGCGATATTGCCGTTGTATTTTCGTTCATTTAATCTATCATTCCTTTCAATTTGTCTATATGTTCCTCAAGTTCACTTTTGACGATTGCCAAAACTTCTTCACAAACAAATTGCTCATATCTGTTGAAAAAAGCGTCTTTGATGCCATAAAATCTGCCACCAGGTTTATCAACCAGCGATAAATAGATATGCTCGCTGTTATATTCGTCGCTATTTAAAAAGTCGTGGAATTTTTTCGGTGAAGTCATATTTTGTGCAAACGTTAATTTTATTTTTTCGTTTAGCTGTTTTAAATCTGCCTCAACATTCCAAATAAATGCCGCAAGATTTTTACCTTGTTCAGTTGGATTGTATAAAATCTTTTTGTATAGGTCAAGTGCTCCGTAAATTCCGGCGGTAAAATTTTTACTTTTCGGAAATAAAATTTTTTGTGCAGCTTCGTTGTAGCGTTTCCAAATATGCGGATGACCTTTGACATTTTCAAAACTCGTAATATGCGCTTTTACTGCAGAGTTTAAGCAGCCGCTAATCCGCCAAATTTTAATATATTCGGAATAATATTCACCGCAAAGATTTACTTGATTGCGAATTTCTTTTAATTCATGCTTGATTCTTCGGCGCAAATCTGTAACTAAAGGTCTTCGCCAGTGCAAAATCTCATAAACGTCTGTAGCACTCCTCGCAACAATTACATCTCTGCCTTTTTTCATCAAATGTGCCTTACGAATTTTTACTTCAATTACAGGCTCATAATCAATTTCGTCTATTAAATCCATTAAAACAAATATCGTCATTGGCTCCGTTTTTCCGGATTCCAAAAGTGTTGCTAAATTTTCGATCGACTCTCTGCCTAATGGATGCGTTTCAAAAATTGCACACTTGTCAAAGTCTTCCATAGTGAATTTTAAATCTTCACCATAAGCCGGAATAAATATTTCCATATCCGGCAGCATGTTGTAAGTCATAATCGTCAAAATCGAATCTTCTTCCTGCAACTGAAATTTGACGGTACTGTGTTTAATTAAAATCGTTTTATGACCTTTTGCCGGCAATTCCTTTAACGAAATTTTAAGCAACCAGCAAACAAATTGCCATCTTGAATCATCGCCGAGAAATATCCATCTTGTCATCAATACACCTCTACCATATTAAAAACTATTTTTTAATAAAACTGAAATGTGATTTTAAATTTTCATCATCTTCAGGTTGTAAATTTTTGACAAACTCGCCGCGTAATGTTCGGAGTTTATCTGTCGTTGCGTGGTGCTTTTTATTTCTATCAAAAATTAAGTCTGCCATTGTGTTGTTGAATTTGACCATTAATCCTAAAATTCCACTTTCACGCTTTTCGGCAAGGCAGTCCATTACGATATTAATTTCCTGTTGCAGCCATTCTTGAGTAAGTTTTGCAGCATCTTCTGCGCCATCGGAAATTTCAATATGCACTAAAATTTGCTTCATCTCAGTCAGACCTCGACTATATTGTCTGAGTTGATCTATATTTGCGTTGCTAATTTCTCTTGGAATTCTAAAATATTTTCGCAAAAAAGCACTTAAATTTAAAACATCAGTATTTTTATCATTGAAATAACGGCTTATTGCGGCCTTGTCCAACTCACTCAATGTATTTAAATTTGACGGCATTGAAATTTCCAAATCTTTAACAGATTCAACTGAAGTTGATGATTTTTCGGCACTGACTTGCTGTTCATGTAATTTCGGTTTATCGCCAGGCTCAGTATATTGAATCGTTATAAAGCTCAAAAATGTCAACACGGCGAAAGTTACAGTACCAACGAAAAGATGAGTTGACAATTTGCGAAAAGTCACAAGCGATAAGGTAAAAAGTATTGCAAGTGCTATCATTAAATAAAATGTTATAGTTTCGGCAGTACTCGCAATGCCATAAATTTTAATCTTTGTTTCTTCGCTCAGACCTATTGATTTATCAAGCCAAAAATTATTCCAATGTTGATCCCAAGTCGATTGGTAAATTATTGCTGCAATGGCAAACGCAATGAGCAACAACGCGATAAACAGAAATAAGACGACCATATAAGGCTTCGCCTGAACTTTTTTCTTGATTCCGTGTCTAAGCTCGTTTAAAGCCGATATAGCACTGTAAAAAAAGAAAAGTGATATTATTAATAATAAAATAGCAATTATATAAAACATGATTTTTTAAAATCAATTTCACCTGACTCATGCAAAAAATTTTTTAATTGACTTCAAAAGCGTTTTGAATATGATTGACTTTCCATTCGGAATTTTTATTTGCATAAATTTCAATTACGTCAAAACGGCAAGTTCTGTCAAAAAAATTATTATTCTGCAAAAATTTTGTTGCCGCTAAGATAATTTTCCTCTGTTTGTTAATAGTTACCGCCTCAGCAGGCGTTCCATACTTATCGCTGTAACGAGTTTTGACCTCAACAAATACAAGGATATTATCAATTTCGGCAATAATATCAATTTCGGCATTTCTGCTGTATCTAAAATTTCGAGTGATAATGTTATAACCGGCAGCTTGTAAAAATTTAACAGCAATGCTTTCACCATTTGGTTCCCATTTCATCACTTCCAGCGAGTATAAAACAATAAACCTTAACAAAGAAAACATGACCTTGTTAAAGTTTTAAAATGATTATATCACTTTTATCTACACTTTTGAAGATTTTATCACTTTTATTTTTATTCTGGTTAATGATAAATATTTTAGTCAAGCGTATTGTAAAATTGACATAAAGTCTCAAAGGTGTTAGACTATCAAAGTGATTAAAACATTTTGAGGAGTTGTTAAGATGTCAGAAGAAAAGAAAGATAATAACAAGAAACCTTCCGTTTGGATTACTTATTCGGAAGAAGATAAGCAAGCACTTGAAAAATTGAGTGCAGGATATATTAACTTTATCAGTGATTGCAAAACTGAACGTGAAAGCGTCAAAGAGACAATTAAACAAGCTGAAGCCGCCGGTTATAAAAGTCTTGATAAATTCGATAAACTCAATCCTGGTGATAAAGTTTATACGGTTTGCATGAATAAAACCATTGCACTTTTTAATATTGGAACTGAGCCGATAGAAAACGGTTTAAAAATTCTCGGCGCACATATTGACACCTGCCGACTTGACTTGAAACAAAATCCGCTTTATGAAGATGGTGGTTTTGCACTTTTTGATACTCATTACTATGGCGGAATTAAAAAATATCAATGGGTAACTTTGCCTTTGGCAATGCACGGAGTCGTTATTAAAAAAGACGGCACAACTATTGAAATTAACATTGGTGAATCTGAGAAAGAACCGGTTTTTTGCGTCACTGATTTATTGATTCATTTATCACAAGAACAAATGGAAAAGAAGGCATCGAAAGTCATTGAAGGTGAAAAACTCGACATTTTAATTGGCAATTATCCGATTAAAGATGGCGATAAAGAGTCAGTAAAAGCAGGAATTTTAAAATTGCTCAAGGATAATTACAACATTGAGGAAGAAGATTTTTTAAGTGCTGAACTTGCACTTGTTCCTGCCGGTCGTGCTCGTGAACTTGGTTTAGATCGCTCAATGATTCTCGGATACGGTCAAGATGATCGAGTTTGCTCTTATACTTCACTTATCGCAATGCTTGAGGCATCAGAAACTCCAAAACGTACAAATTGCTGTTTACTCGTCGATAAGGAAGAAATTGGCAGTTATGGCGCAACTGGTATGCAGTCGCATTTCTTTGAAAATGCACTTGCTGAAGTGATGAATGCTGCCGGACAATATTCAGAATTAGCTGTAAGACGTGCGCTTAGAAATTCAACTATGCTTTCCTCAGATGTTTCTAGCGCTTTTGATCCGCTTTATGCTTCAGCTTACGACAAAAAAAATGTTGCCTATCTCGGCAAAGGTATGGTTTTTAACAAGTTCACCGGTTCGCGTGGCAAATCCGGAAGTTCTGATGCAAATGCCGAATACGTTGCAAAACTTCGTAATGCACTTGACGAGCATGATGTTCATTATCAATTTAGTGAACTTGGACGTGTTGATCTTGGCGGTGGCGGCACAATCGCTTACATGATGGCAAAATATGGAATGGACGTTATTGACAGCGGTGTTGCAGTTTTGAGTATGCATGCGCCTTGGGAAGCGACTTCAAAGATTGATATTTATGAGACCAAGAAAGGCTATTCTGCATTTTTAGCCGAAATGTAAACTTAACTTAACTTTCTTTTGCGGAAAAGAAAGTTACAAAGAAACCGGCCGCTTATGGTTCGCATCACGCTCACCAGCGCGGCGGTGCGCCGACATCACGTCGGCGGGTAACGACCAGATTATGGATTTTGAGGTATTTAAAATATGGATTCTTATAAAAGACCCGATTGGGATGAATATTTTTTGGACATCGCTAAAGCTGTCGGCAGACGTGCAACATGTCTCAGACGGCGTTACGGCGCAGTTATTGTAAAAGATAACGTTATAATTAGTGCCGGTTACAACGGTTCACCACGCGGCGAAGCAAATTGTATTGATACTGGAATTTGTGAGCGTGAACGTCTCAAAGTGCCTAAAGGTGAACGCTACGAACTTTGCGTTGCAGTTCATGCCGAACAAAATGCAATTATCAATGCAGATCCCGTCAAAATGGAAGGCTCCACAATTTATGTTGCAGGTATCAACGCTGCTGATAATTCAATCGCTTCCGGTGAACCTTGCAAATTATGCCGTCGAATGATTCAAAATGCAAAAATTGCAAAAGTCGTTTATCAAAATGCTAATGGTGATTTGATGAGTGTAAAACCTAATGAAATTAAAAATTAATCACTAATAATTGATTTTAAAGAAAGTTTGTGTAATTAAAATATGCAAACTTTTTTTATTATTGTGTAAAATTTGTATGAGTAACTCAAGATTTAATAAAATTATTATAAAATATTGACATCATTTTAACAAAGTAATATAATATATACATATCAATTATATATGTATTTTATTGAAAGGATGACTAAAATGTCAAAAGAACGCAAATATAAATTTGAAACGCTTCAACTTCACGTTGGACAAGAACAAGCAGATCCCGTAACTGATTCGAGAGCAGTACCAATTTATCAAACTACATCTTATGTATTTCATAATGCCAAACATGCGGCAGATAGATTTGGTCTTCGTGATGCTGGAAATATTTATGGTCGCTTGACAAATCCGACTCAAGATGTACTTGAAAGAAGAATCGCGGCGTTAGAAGGCGGTTCTGCAGCTTTAGCACTTGCTTCTGGCGCTGCGGCTGTAGCTTATGTTGCACAGGCACTTGCTCATGCCGGTCAGCACATTGTTGCAGCAACAACCATTTACGGCGGTACTTACAACTATTTTGAACATACACTTCCTCTGCATGGCGTAACTACAACTTTTGTAGACCCTACGGAAGGCGTTAATGTTTTTGAAAAGGCAATTAAAGACAATACGCAATTTATTTTTATTGAGTCCGTTGGAAATCCAAACGCAAATCTTATTGATATTCAGGCGGTTGCCGATATTGCACATAAACACAATATTCCACTGGTTATAGATAATACTTTTGCAACACCTTATCAAATTCGTCCGTTTGAATATGGTGCTGATATTGTCATTCATTCGGCTACCAAATTCATTGGCGGTCATGGTACAACACTTGGTGGAATTATCGTTGAGTCCGGAAAATTTGATTGGAAAAAGTCCGGCAGATTTTCTTGGCTCGTTGAACCTAATTCAAGTTATCATGGCGTAAGTTTTTATGAGGCATTAGGTCCAGCAGCATTTGTAACTTATATTCGTGCAATTATCCTTCGTGATACCGGCGCTGCTATTTCGCCGTTTAATGCGTTTCTGCTTCTTCAAGGCACTGAAACTTTATCATTGAGAGTTGAAAGACATATTGAAAATTCATTAAAAGTTGTAGATTTTCTGGCTAAACATGAAAAAGTTGCAAAGGTTAATCACCCTTCACTTAAAGATCATCCAGATCATGAACTTTACAAAAAATATTTTCCTAACGGTGGTATTTCCATTTTTACTTTTGAGATTAAAGGCGATGCCGAAAAGGCACAAAAATTTATTGATAAATTAAAGATTTTTTCTCTGCTTGCAAATGTGGCAGATGTTAAATCACTTGTAATTCATCCTGCTTCGACGACTCATTCACAAATGACGGAAAAGGAATTGCTTGCATCTGGAATTACACCATCAACAATTCGCCTTTCCATTGGTACTGAACACATTGACGACATCATTTGGGACCTCGATCAAGCATTTAAAGCAATTTAAAAAATAATTTATCACTGATTAAATATAAATCTTCTTTTTAATAGCCTTATAATATCAGCTTTTTCTGATTGATTGATTTGTATTGACCACAGATTGACCAAAAAGTGTGTTTTGTAGGAATTGTGCCACTTATGTGCCGCTATCTTTATACATATGAGAGTGAACCTTTAAAGTTATATCCAGTGATTTATGTCCTAACCGTTTACTTATTAGTGTTATCGGAAAATCAAAGTCAAAATCTCCTTCATTGAGCGCAAGAAGTTCTCCTACTATAAATCAACGCGCTCCTCTGCTGTTGCCTTGAACTCATGCTCATAGTTTAGGGCTTCTTTTTTTGTTTTAAAATCGCGTTTGGTTGTATGTTTAGACTTACCGTGAACAAAATAATCAGAGAGGTCTTGTTGAGGCTTCTCAATTTGCTTAGTATCCTGCCAATCTTGACGATAAACGCTTTTAAGTTGTTTGACACGTTCAATACTGTACCAGTAAACGCCGTTGTGGTCTTTAATGTCCTCAACGTCTAGACCCATACCTTCGCAATTTCGTCAGTTCCCATAAAGAACATTCTAACCATAGTCATTTTATAGACCTCCGGCATATATGTAACACCAACCGCTTCCGGTCAGCTTTCCTCAGCATAATCTGTTAGGGCTACTCTCTGCCGCCTTCACCGAGCTTCTGACAATTTCTTGCCAGTCGGAGTATCAAGGAGAGCGTTTCAGGACGTTACCCCTTCATTCCATTCTTCGGATTATCAGTTCATTCAATTTGAATGCCTAATCTTTTCAATTAAGAACAAATCGCACGGTCATCGTGAATATCCACCCAAGAACCATTCACCGTGATTATCCTTTCTTATAACCAATCTACCTTCAGGTAAAGTGTCCATATCGTAATTGATTGAACTGAACTGCACCTGTGCTCCTGCACGGCTATGCAAAAAGCATTTATTGATTGACCGCCAAACATGTCATTTTGATTACTTTGAATCGCAATGCAAGCAAGAGAGGCATAAGAATGAATCGAATTTGGTTCACGTAAAAAGCCGTTTTCCTTAGCAACTCGTTTTCTTCTTCCGTCATAATTCCAAAAACAAACACCATAGCTGAAATAATCATCATTCAACATTTCTCCTAAATCTTTTAACACTTTTCACTTCAAATTTTTCACTTTTTTACTACAACCGCAAAACCACCGACAACTGCGCTGTTAAATACAGGTCTTTTATCAGTGGCATTTGCAAGCGTTGATTTACCTTGCGGCTTAAAAACATAGCTGCCGACCAATTCTGCAAATTTTGCTGCATCTAACATCTTTTCAATTTGCGCCAAACTTTTTGGGACACTATCGTAAATTACTGCTCGCTCAATTACTGAGTTTTGCAGGGTTTTAAGTGCCTTATCTTGATTTGTCCAAGTACGAGAACTTCTACCTTCGACAACTTTATATCCCGGTATTTCAGCACCACCGAGCAGTTTTTCTAAAGCAGTTTTCTGCAAGACTTCATACCAATTAACAAGTATCTCACCCTTTTTGAGTGCTTCACCTATCTGCTCAGGTGTCAATAGGTCAGTTTTATATTCTGCCACAACTTCTTTGAAATCATCAAACGCGCTTATTTGATTATCAGCTTGTGCTTTACAAATGCCATTCGCTCTACAAAATCTGCACCAAGAATCTGCGTGATATTCACCGATACCTTCCGCTGCATACAAACTTATTTTGTCAGGCAGTGCCGCCTCAAGTCGTGGAGCCAGTGGGCAATTCAACCATCTGTGTGCGCTTGAGATTGTTAATCGTACTTGCAAGCTCAGGAGCTTCGATAATCACTTTGAGTTCCAAAAGCTCTACGCACAGTTTGTTGACGAGTTGTCTGCTAAGAAGATTGACTTCAAGTTGTTTGTCTAGATTAACCCAGCTCATTTTATAACGATGATCAATCCGAAGAAGGACAGGCGTGGAAATATGCTGACAAGCTGTCACAGTCTTAACAGCACTGAGTATCGCTATAACAAAGGTCGCAGTAGTTATGCAAGAGATGACGTGACAATGCTAGCGTTCACGGTTGATGACCCCAGCAATCCTGAGCTATTGAATAACCGCAAGACTACGAGACAGTTGTT
The DNA here is from genome assembly GCA_905234365.1 of uncultured Selenomonadaceae bacterium. Classification (GTDB taxonomy): domain Bacteria; phylum Bacillota; class Negativicutes; order Selenomonadales; family Selenomonadaceae; genus Quinella. Next base: position 15,132 of record CAJOHI010000076.1, read on the forward strand.
TATGGACAAGGTTTGCAATGGCTTGCTTTTGCAAAGTCGTATGTATAACAGTAATGGTGGCGTGTATGGAGCATCTGAACTTACTCCGCTGCAATTAGACCACATCGACGATTTTACTGCCTTTGAGGTCGGTAATTACGTACTGTGTAATTTAGTGCGGTGGCGAGTGCGGCGAGTATTACCACAAGGATAATGTGGTAGACGGGTTGTGTCCGTCGTGCAGAGCTGAAGAAAATATGGCATAAAAAAACAGGTGAGACTTACAGGTCAAGCTTCCTGTAGGTCTTTAGCCTGATGACAGAGGGGAATACAGATGAAAGTTTTGGAACAATTTTTGAGACCAACGCAGAGACAGCTTTTCAAACTACTCTGCAATATGTTTGAGGATAAAACTCATGTCAGTGATAATGAACATCGCAAGAATATTGCCAAGTGCATTGATTGTATCGGTCGAGTTCACAGTCTGTAGACAGTTTTCAGTGATTTTCTGACGATAGCGGCAATTACAATCAACAATAACAGTGACCCCTGCTACATAGCTACAAGCAAGAAGGTACGAGATGAACGCGAGAAACGTTATCTTGACATAATCAACCAGTATGACAAGCGCGAGCAAAAATTGCTTATCTTAATGTTTAATGAGTTGGTCGAGGAATTACAAAGTTATTGCAACAGTGGCGAATCAATACATTTGACTGATGTATTAGGTGAATTGTTTCACGAGCTGGACTTCAACGATAAGTGGAAAGGGCAGTTTTTCACTCCCCAGCATATCTGCAATTTGATGGGCAAGACAGCCGTAGGTGAGAATGATTCATTTAAAAATGAGATTGCGAAAAAAGGCTATTTTACAGTGCTTGAACCTTGCTGCGGCGGCGGTGCTATGATTTACGGAGTTGCCAATGCGATGTTTGAACGAAGAACTGGAGCGTATTAAGGAATTTGAAGAAAAGAATAATGCGCTGGTTTATACAGCAATTCACAGCTACTATCTCGAGCTTGGCAAAATGACATCTTACCTGTTTGTCAGCGATTTCAAAGACGAAGAATGGGAGATGGACAGAGCAGACTTGAAACAGGGGCAATCACTTGTTTAGGTTTACAATCACGATGAACCTACTTTTTCTGAGTTCGGTTCAATCGGAATTAAACTGGGAGCCGCTGCTGGCTTGTTAAGAATTTGGTAGAGGATGTTGACATCGTGAGCTACAGAGGAAAGAAAATTATCCGCATTGTCGGTCGTATCAAAAGCGGCGTTGGAATGATGGTTCTGGAATATTAGATCATACCGTGCAAGTTTGTTCATTAAAGAGAGCGATGTGCGTCACGCTGGTTGTAATGCGATTTATAATTCCGATTGTAAGGTAGCTGTCAGTACAGTTGACGCTGTTATGCAATCAGTTGAAATAGAGCCAAAATACGAGTGCAAAGAAAAGCAAATGGTTGACTTTGACGTAGCAGTTAAAATGCTCGATTACGTTTATGAGGGCGAAATGAATGACTTTTGCATAACGCCGCTTGGCATGAAAAATATTCGACACCATTAAATTTACCTCCAAACACTGAAAAAATCAAAAACCCTTCCAAAAAAATTGCCGAAAGTGTAGAAAATAAAAAAAATCCGCCTTTCCGACAGATTCGTTATTGAAAATTTAACTGTTTGTTGTTTATATTATATTTCATAATTTTTCATAAATCAATAGCTTTTATTTGAAAAAATATATTTGCATTTTGAAATTAATTTGCTATAATTTAAAAAAATAATAACTCGGAGTAAGTCTCATGAAAGTGGAATCAAAATATGGAATGATATTTAATATTCAAAAGTTCAGCATTAACGACGGTCCGGGTATTCGCACAGTCGTTTTCTTTAAAGGTTGTCCGCTTAAATGTACATGGTGTGCTAATCCAGAATCACAAGAGCCAAGACTTCAAATCCTTTGGGACGAGAAAAAGTGCTTGCATTGCAATACGTGCGTTATGAGCTGCCCTACTCTTGCGGTTAAAAATGTTGACGGCAAAATCAATGTCAATCATAAACGCTGTTCGGGTGCCGGTGTTTGCTCTGAACGTGGAATTTGTATCGAAAAATGTCCGGCTCATGCGCTCAAGGCAGAAGGTGAACGTAAAACCGTTGATGAGATTATGCAAGTAGTTATGCAGGATTTACCATTTTACGAGGAAAGTGGCGGCGGTGTTACTCTATCCGGTGGTGAAGCGACTATGCAGCCGGAATTTGCGATTGAGTTGTTAAAAGCGTTGAAAGCGAAAAATATTCACACGGCGATTGAAACAACAGGCTTTGCTTCACCGGCAATATTTCAGCGTATCATCGAATATTTAGATTTACTGTTATTTGACATCAAGCATTGGAATGAGGCG
>CAJOHI010000077.1 GCA_905234365.1 uncultured Selenomonadaceae bacterium
TCAAATTCAAGAATCCAGAAGTTTGAAGTTTTTCAATTATTCCAGCACGAGTTGCCTCAGTTCCTATTCCTGAACATTCTTTTAATTCTGCCTTTAATTTAATATTTTTGACATATCTATAAATTTCTTTCATCGCTTGAAGCAATGTCGATGGATTAAATCTCGTTGGTGGTTTTGTAGTTTTCTCTAAAATGCTGCTTGAAATATATTTGACGGATTCTCCTTCAAAAACTGCCGGTAAGATTGATTCTGATTCCTCAGATTCATTTTGTATGACATTTTTATAAATCGCTTTCCAGCCCATTTTAGTGATAGTTTTGCCTTTTCCAATGAATTTTTCATCAGCGAACAAAATTATCACTTTTGTCGATTTATATTCGTGTGAAGGATAAAATTGTGCTAAATACGATTGAGCTACCATTAAATACAAGTTTTGCTCTACTTCGCTTAATTTGTCATATTCTGCCTTAATTCGCGTCGGAATTATCGCGTGATGTGCTGAAATCTTTTTATCATTCCACGCTCTACTTCTTATTGATATATCTGCATTTTTGACTAAATGTGTAAATGCATCTTTCGGCAAATCTTTCAAATGTTCAAGAATTTCTTTTGATTCTGCATATTGATTTTCTGGCAAATATTCGCAGTCCGAACGCGGATATGTTGTTAATTTCTTCTCGTACAGTCCTTGCATTGTGTCTAAAACTATTTGCGGCGTATATCCATACCTTTTTCCTGCTTCGATCTGCAATGTTGACAATGAATATGGCAATCGTTGAACTTCCTGCTTTTTCTTTTCTTCTACTGAAATTACCTTTCCTAGCGTTCCATATTGCAGATTATTTAGCTTATTTACAAATTCCTCAGCAATATTTTTATCTAACAATTGTCCTTCGTTGTCCACATTCAGCACTTTTTCTGCCATTTGCCACGCCGTTGGTATTTCACCATTTTCATTGCTGAAGATTGCTTTCACCAAATAATATGTCACCGGCTTGAAATTTGCAATTTCCTCTTCTCGACGCACCACGAGTGCCATTGTTGGTGTCATAACACGTCCGACTGATACACTGTCATATCCTGATTTCTTCACTTTTTTGAGATACTATAATTTATTTGTTGATGATTCTTTCTATTAAACTACGTTTCTTGAGTTTCTCTAATTTTTCTTTTAAATCTTCATTTTGAGCCTTCAATACAGGAATTTGTTGGCTTGAAACCTCAGTTTCAACAAGTTTCACCTTTGACTGAAGCAATTCTTTTTGTAATAGGTTTGTTTCTTTTTGAGATTCTATCAATTGTGATTGCGTCATCATCAACATATTCTTCAAACTGTCTATTTCTTGTTTCAATTCTTCGATTTTTTCCGATTCTATTTCCTCTATGATTGCAACACGATCAACTTCTCTCAAACTATCTATTATGTGTACAGCTTCTTCATCAAATATCCAGCCATTGGCGTGTTCACCATCTTTATTTATTTTATTGAGATTCTTACGAACAAATTTTCCTATTCCCTGAATTGTAATTTTATATCTGTTTGCCAATTCTTTAATATCCATACTTTAAACCTCGTTTGAAACCGTCTAAAACCTAGCTTCTTGTCTGTTTGATGTTGAAACTTCGTTTCATCAGTTTCAGATAAAAATTTACAGTCGGCTCAAATATGATGAAACTTATGAAACCTATTGTTACAAAAAATTACTCTCAATTTTATTCTACTCCGAACATTTGTAACAAGTCTGCATTTTGGATTATTCTCTCACTTTTGACATTTGCATTTTCCAGCATACTCTCTACACCGTCGCCTACCACTTTCGCTATGAATAAATCTACATCTATTCCTCTCATTTGAAAGAAGTATAACGGATTACTATCTAATCTCACTCCGATTCCATACAATGCCGCCACTGTATGCTTACACATCTTTGCATAATCTGGACAACTGCAACTGAAATGTATTTCTTTGTGGCTTGGAAACAGCCCTCCTTCTTTAAAAAAGAGGTCTTTTAAATTTTTGGGAAATTTTCCCGCTATCAGTGATTCAATGTCTTTTATTTCTCCGGCAGCTTCTTTTGATATTTCTTGACACTGTTTTTCTGATATTGGATCAATCACTATATTTATATCATATGGACTCCAAGCTGCACCTTGTACTTTTGCGCTTATCTTCCCAGCGTTTATCTGCAAATCTACTACCGTATTGTGCTTTACATAATCTTTGCCTCGTGCAATTCGATTTTCCCAATCTGCATATCTTTCAAGATTTTGACACCACGCCTTGCCCCACCAACTTTTACAAATTGAATGATGAGTTAAAAAATCTTGCAAAAGCTACTTATATTTCTAAAGATTTTGCTATTGTAGATGTTAAAGATTTCAATAATTCCTTTAAATTTATCGAACAATTTGATAAAGGTCATTTATCAGTAATGCTTTCAGATAATGGTATATTTAAAGGACTTATTGAAAAAATTTTTTTTCGTGAAAATTTTACAAATGGACAAATTCCTATATTTGATAATGTTTATATTGAATACGACGAAGACGAAGAAAAAATTAAAATGAAAGCAGCAGAAATCTTTAGCAGAACGATAATAAGAGAAGTTCCTTTGTTAAAAGATGAAAAAATCGTTGCTGTTGCAATAAATGAAGGAACTATTGGCTCAGAATTTAAACTAAATGCTGTTGAATTTCCACCGATTTATTGGAATTTGATAAGTGATAATCTTGCAAAACTTTTATTTGGAAATAAAAAGATTTTAATTTCTTCCGATTATGGAACTTTATCAGGATTCAAAAAAAGATTTGACCATTTAGCTGATATAGAAGTTCTTAGCAATGTAAACTGGTTTAAATACCAAAATAATTATTATGACTTGTTTTTATACGGTTCTCAATGTATTAGGGGGGGGGGTATTTGACTTTTGCTCGTCAACTTTATGCTGATTTACTTGCAACAGAAGTTTTTAATTACTTGTCCCAAAATAAAGTTGATTATTATTTCATAAATATAACAGGACCAGGACCAATTAAAGATGTAGTTAATAGAAAATGGACTAAGCCACCATATTTAGGAAATTTTTATTCCATTTTGTCAAAATATGAAGATCATCTGATTTTTAAAGATTTTAGTAATGGAAATATCGCAAATATAGTAGGTGGACACCGTGTTACAACTAATGCACCTAAAACGTATCATAACAGAATTTATTTTTATGGACCTTGTACTGCAACAGGTGCTAATGCAATAGATGATAAAACCATAGAGAGTTTTTTACAACGTATATTAAATGAAAATAATTTGGCTTATCGTGTTGTTAATTGTGGTACTCCCGGAAATGGATATGCTTTAAACAACGATTTAAATGAATTATATACTTTAATGGATACAAAATTTAATGAAGGCGATATTGTTGTTTTTTTAGGTCAAACTCTCTGGAATAGTTTTGTAAAATTGCCGAAGGAAAAATACATGGCTTTCTCAGAAATATTCAATACACCGCCTTTTGATAAAGTTAAATGTTTTGAAATAGATTCAAATAATATTCCGCATCCAGATCATATAGATGAAAAAGGTTATGAAGTTGTTGCAAAAGTAATTTTTGAGCGCATTAAACCAAATTTAAAGAGTAATAAAATAGTAGAACCGTTTTTCAGTAGAATTAAACGAGAAGTTAAATTAGATACAAATCTTGAAGATTATTTGTCAATTCTTTCAAAAGAGAGAGTTAATGCCGATAAAATTGGTGCAATAGTGATGAATTGTAAGCCGCTAAATTTTTATTGCATTTTGTAAATTCTTTTGCTAAAATACGCTTGAAGATGAGCAGGGGTAAAAGCCGCATCTTCGTAAGATATATGGTTGGGGCATCGACCATTGCAGGAGACATCGTAAGACCTTATTTTTAAGGCGAATGTCGATGATAGCAGAATCCGCCGGCTTAGTATGTCAAAAAAGGTCATATGTATCTTATTGAGAATGCTCTAAAGAAAGTAGATTTTTTGTATATTTTCGTTGTTGAGGAAGATTTGTCCGAGTTCAGCTTTAAAGACAGATTTGCGATTGTACAAAAAAATTGCAAGAGATTTAATAACGTCAAGGTTTTGCCTTCTGGTAAATATATGATTTCAAGTTTCACATTCGCCGAGTATTTCAAGAAAGATGATTTGCAAGAAAAAAATATAATGCCTGCAAAAGATGTACGATTATTCGGAAGTGCGATAGCCAAATGTTTAAATATAAAATTTAGATTTGTTGGCGAAGAACCTTTGGATAATGTAACTCGACAATATAACGAAACGATGAAACAAATATTAGGTGATTATGGAATTAAACTTATAGAAGTTCCAAGATGTAAGCTGCCTTCTGGAGAAATAATAAATGCTACAAAAGTACGAAAACTTTTAAAAGAAGGAAAATTTCAAGAATGTAGACAATACTTGACAGAAGAAACTTATAGTTATATTATAGACTCGAATTAGGTAATTAAATTTTTATTGAGGAGTCGATGTAATTGCTGACACCGATGGATATTCATAATAGAGACTTTAAACGAGCGACTATTCGCGGTTACAAAGAAGATGAAGTTGATGAATTTCTTGACAGAGTAGTTGCCGATTATGAAAAACTCTTTCGCGAAAATGAGAAACTTAAAGAGCAGACTAATTTAAACGAAAAAGAGATAGCACAGTTTAGGAAACTTGAAAAGAATTTGCAGGATACTTTGATAGTTGCTCAAAGTACAGCAGAAGAAGTTATTTCAGCGGCAAAAAAGAATGCTGAAGAAATGCGAAGCAATACTAAACGCGAGTGCCAAAATATTCGTGAGCAAGCTCAAATTGAAGCACGCCGCCAAATTGAAGACGCAACAAGTAAATTGCGCTCAATTATTGCGGAATATGACAGGCTTGTTAGAGATAAAAACGCCTTTCTTTTGAAGATTAGGACGGCGCTCGAATCTGAACTTGCCGTTGTTACACAAACTTTAAACAGTATTCCACATCCGGATGACACGGAACCGCCGGTGCCAATGCCGACAACAGAGCCGACGATAACGACACCTACTACGTCAACACCTACATCAACATCTACAACATCTTCGGTTACTTCAGCGTCATCACCAGTAAATTTGTCATTAGAAAAAACTCAAGTCTTTAAATAATTTCTAATTAACTCGGAGGTGGTTATTATCTTGCAGTTAATAAAATCCGCTTTGAAATCAATATTATTGTTTATAGAATTAGTATTTTACTTTGCTTTTTTGCATTGGGAAAAACTGTTATTTGTCGGAATAGTTGCCATTGATCAATTTGTTAAAGGCATAGTTGTTGCTTCAATGACACCAGGTGAATCCATTCCAATATTAAAACATGTATTCCATTTGACATATGTGTTAAATCCAGGCGCAGCATTTGGAATTTTGCCACATCAGCGAGAATTATTTTTATTAGCCGGTGTTGCAATTTTAATTGGCACAGCGTTTTTCTATTCGCAAATTAAAAAGTCTGATAGTGTATTGCGTTTTGGACTCATTTCACTTTTGTCCGGTGCAACGGCAAATTTGATTGATCGCTTTCAAAATGGTTTAGTTGTAGACTTTTTCGATTTTAGAATTTGGCCGGTGTTCAATATTGCTGACATTGCCATAGTCGTTGGTGTTGGTTTTATGATTTATTCAATTTTGTTTAATTTTGGCGAATCTGGCATTAAAAAGCCAATCCGTGATTGATTATGAATGAAATTATTGTTGACGTTGAGAATAAAAAGTTGAGATTAGATTTATTTTTGCTGAAAAAATACCCTGAGCAATCAAGAGCACATTTGCAAAAATTGATTGTTGAGGGTAAAATTTTGGTAGACGGCAATAAATCGAAGCCAAGTTATAAACTCAACGGCAGCGAAAAAATTCTCATTGACGAAATTGAGCCGAAATTGTTAAAACTTGAAGCAGAAGATATTCCGCTTGATATTTTATACGAAGACGGCGATATTATAGTAATTAATAAGGCACGCGGAATGGTCGTTCATCCTGCTGATTCAGTTGTTAGTGGCACTCTAGTTAATGCACTGTTGTTTCATTGCAAGGATTTATCAGGCATAAATGGCGTTATGCGACCTGGCATTGTTCATCGACTGGATAAGGATACGAGCGGCGTTATGGTTGTCGCTAAGAATGACAAGGCACATGTAAATTTAAGTGAGCAAATTCAATCAAAGACGGCAAAACGCAGTTATCTTGCTATTGTTCATGGAATAATCACTGATAATGTTGGAATTATTGACGGTGCTATTGGCCGTCACAGAGTGGATCGCAAAAAAATGGCGATTGTTGCTGACGGTAAGCCTGCAATTACTGAATTTCGTGTGCTTGAGAGATTCAAAAATTATACTTTTGTTGAGTGCAATCTCAAAACCGGCAGGACACATCAAATCAGAGTTCACATGACAAGTATCGGTTATCCGCTCGTCGGTGATCCTAAATATGGCGCAAAAAAAAATCCGTTTACAATTAACGGACAGGCATTACATTCATATAAATTGATACTGACTCATCCTTCAACCGGTGAAATTATGAGTTTTACGGCACCGCTGCCTGATGATATGAACGCAATTTTAAAAGAATTGAGATACAGTCAAATGTGAAAATAATTCATCATCTTTTGCGTCAAAGATTTTGCCTCATCGTCCTTGTGAGATAAAAGATAATCTAAAGCAGAAGCGTAAAAAAACGAAGTTATCGGAATATATCTATTGTACTTCCTGAAGTCGCCCCAAATTAATAATTTTTTATATAACGCTGCAAAGTCTTCTTTATCGGCGTTATATTTTTTTACAATTTTTGAAAGTCGATTTTCATTAATTACAAATTCAAAAATTTCATCAATAAGCTGAGGATTTTTTTTATCGTTCCAATACTTGTCGATTAATTCAACAGCTTTTTTTGAGCGATTGAGATAACAGCGGATCTCAAAAACAAAAAATATATTTAAAATAAATAATGCTACTAACAAAAAATATTCCATATCTTAACGTCCTCTGTTCACAATTAATTAGATTTATGGTAAACTAATTTCATTACACATCAAAAATTAAAGAAAGGTCTGATTATAATGACAAAGCTGGGAACTTTTTATGGAATTGGAGTCGGTCCGGGAGATCCGGACTTGTTGACAGTGAAAGCTATCAAGGCAATTAAAGAGGTTGACGTATTAATTGCACCTAAAACCGAAAAGAAAGAAGGAAGCGTCGCACTTTCGATTGCAGAACCTTATTTAAAATCTGACGTTGAAATTGTATATCAAATTTTTCCAATGGTCAAGGATTTTGCAGAATCACCGGAAATTTTTGAAGCGAATAAAAATGAAATTTTATCAATACTTCGTGAAGGCAAAAATGTTGCTTTTTTGACGATTGGCGATCCGATGTTTTACAGCACTTATATTTATATTTTTCGGCTGCTTACGGAGGAAAATATTAAAATTGAGACAATTCCGGGTATACCGGCATTTTTGGCGATTGCAAGCAGTATCGGTAAACCTGTAGCATTTGGCAATGAAATTTTGTCAATAATTCCGGCAACAGCAGATATAAATGAAATTAATGCAGCACTTGAAAAATCTGATTCGTCAGTTTTAATGAAGGTTTACAAGAATTTTGATGAAATTATCAGTACACTTGAAAGTCACAACATGATTGACAAGTCTGTACTGGTCAGTCGCTGTGGCTTGCCCGATGAAAAAATTATTTCCAATATAAGCGAATACAAAGGCGAAAGTTTAAATTATTTGTCGACAATTATAACTCGCAAAAATTATTGAGTTTTGATAAATATTAATATTGAACGCAGGAATTTTTGACCTTGCGAAGAATTAATCTATGATAAAATTTTTTGATTATGTATGAGAAATTAAATTTAATGAAAAATTTTCAAAATACTTTCAAGAAAGATGATTAATTTTGTTTGATTCAACGATATTGACGAATATGTTAATATATCCGTTTGACATAGTAATGGTGCCGCTACAAATAATATTATTCCTGTTTACTATGTATTTTTTTATAATAGGCTTTTTTGGCATGTGGCGTTTTCATGAAGACAAAATTTTAACGCCGTCAAAAAAATTTGCGGTACTTGTTGCTGCACACAATGAACACAGAGTTATAGGACAGCTCGTTGAGAATCTGCAGGAGTTAAATTATCCTAAAAATCTCTATGACATCTATGTAATCGCTGATAATTGCTCTGACAATACTGCTAAAGTTGCTGCTGAGGCAGGTGCAATTGTCTGCGAACGCATTGACGAGACTAAAAAAAGCAAAGGTTATGCGCTTGAGTGGATGTTTGAGAGATTATTTGATATGGAAAAATCCGGCACTGTTTATGACGCTGTAGCAATTTTTGATGCCGATAATTTGGTACATCCTCAATTTTTAATGGAAATGAACAATCGCTTACTCAAAGGTGATAGAATAATTCAAGGTTTTTTAGATGCTAAGAATCCTTATGATACTTGGGTTAGCGGTACATTTGCTATTGCATTTTGGGTCATAGATCACGTTTCGCACCTTGCAAAAACTAATATTGGACTTTCTGCCGTGTTGGGTGGCACTGGAATGTGTATAACAATCGACGTACTCAAAAAATACGGCTGGCGTGCTACTTGTCTGACTGAAGATATGGAATTTACAATGAAGTCATTGGCAGAAGGTATCAAGACGACTTGGGCACATGACGCGATTGTTTACGATGAAAAGCCACTGACTTTTAAGCAATCCTGGACGCAAAGAAGACGTTGGGCGCAAGGTCAATTTGATGTGGCACACAGATTTATTCCGAAAATGCTCAAAGAAGGCTGGCGGCGTAAAGATATTAGAATTTGGGACGGCTGTATTTACTTATTGCAACCACATTTTTTAATGCTGTCGGCATTCTTTATTACGATAAGTTATATACAACTCGCAGTAGGACAATTTTATACAAGTATTTACAGTTTCATGCCTTCGCAGTTGATGACGGCAATAATGATTGGTCAATATGCACTGCCTATGATAATTTTGATAAAGGTCAGAGCAAAACTAAAAGCATGGTTTTATCTGCTGCTGTATCCGCTGTTTATTTATTCATGGCTTCCAATAATTTTCATTGGATTTATGAAACGAAATGACCACGAATGGGCACATACAGAACATACACGCTCAATGAGTTACAAAGATTTTGTAAAACGAAAGACTTAATATATAAATTTAAATTATCAATCAAGGTGATAATGTGAATAAAATTTTAGTAATCAATGGTCCTAATTTAAATCTTTTAGGTACACGTGAACCCGAAATTTACGGTTCAACGACACTTGACGATATCAATAAAATGCTCAAAGTGCAGGCTGATAAACTCGGCGTTAAAATAGATTTTATACAGTCGAATATTGAAGGTGAAATTGTAACGGCAATTCAAAATGCTCGCGCTGTATACGATTTTATTTTACTCAATGCAGCGGCTTTTACTCATTATTCTGTAGCAATTCGCGATGCAATTTCTGCGATTGATGTTCCGGTAATTGAGATTCACTTGTCAAATGTCCATGCGCGTGAAGAATTTAGACATCATTCCGTAATTGCGCCGGTTGTTCTCGGACAAATCAGCGGTTTTGGCGTTGATTCTTACATTGCCGCGCTTGATATTGCCGTTCGAAAAATTAGAGGCGATATTAAATGACATCATACCGATTGGCATTATTAAGAGCCTGCCTTGATGAAAAAAAAGTCAATGCCGTATTAATTAGCAAACTTGCCAATATTCGATATTTCAGCGGATTTACCGGCGACAGTACAATTTTAATCGTCTCACGTAGGCGAAACATTTTAGTTACTGACGGTCGTTATATTGAACAAGCAAAGATTGAAGCGCCGAAATTTGAAATTATTGAGCAGACGGAAAATCTCTTAAAAAAAGTTGCCGAAATACTAAACGAAATTGGTCTTTTAAGTGTTGGTTTTGAAGGCGGCACAATGACTGTCAACGAATATGACAAACTCAAAGAAGCTCAACCGAAATTAAAACTCACTTCGATAAATCTTGATGAATTGCGTCAAGTCAAAGATGAGACGGAAATTGCGAAGATTGAAATTGCCTGCGAAATTGCAGATAAGGCCTTTGCCGAAATTGTCAAATTTATTCGTCCTGGTCTCAGAGAAATTGATGTTGCCGCCGAATTAGAAAATTTAATGCGTAAACTCGGATCACAAAAGCCGGCTTTCGATACTATCGTTGCTTCGGGTCTTAGAGGTGCCTTGCCACATGGAATTGCCACCGAAAAAGTCATTAAAAATGGTGAATTTGTCACTATGGATTTTGGCGCAATTTACAGCGGTTATAATTCTGATATTACGCGAACAATTTTTATTGGTCGTGCTGACGAGAAACAGCGAAAAATTTATAGAGCGGTTTTGAGCGCTCAATATTTAGGCTTGAAAACAATTAAGCCTGGAATTTCCGGCAAAGAAGTTGATTCTATTGTTCGTGCTGCTTTGGAAAAGGACGGTTTTGAAAAATTTTTTACTCATGGTTTAGGTCACGGCGTCGGTCTTGAGATTCACGAAGAACCACGATTGTCAAAACATAGCACCTGCGAAGCACTCAAGGCAAATATGGTCGTTACTGATGAGCCTGGTGTTTATATTCCGGATTTTGGCGGAATCCGAATTGAGGATACTGTCCTTGTTACTGATAGCGAGGCAAAACCATTGACTAAAAGTCCAAAGCACTTAATCGAAATTAATTTATAGAGTTAGGATATGTACCATGAAAAAATTTTTCTTTATAACAATCGTTTTATTGTCGCTGTTAATTTTTGGCTGCGGCAATGAAGGAAAAGGTACTGACGGCAAATTTAGGATAATCACTTCATTTTATCCGATGTACCTCCATGCAATCAATTTGACCAAAGGCATAACCGATGTTGAGGTTGTAAATCTTACCTCGCCGCAAGTCGGCTGCCTTCACGATTATCAACTTACAACTGAAGATATGAAAACTCTTTCAACCGGCAATGTACTTGTCGTTAATGGTTTTGGCATGGAATCATTTTTAGATAAGGCGGCTGAGGTATCTGATTTAAAAATTATTGATTTGTCAAAAGCTGAGTCCATTGATCCGATTAAAGTCAACGACGAAATAAATCCGCATGTTTGGTTGAGTTTTACCTATGCAAAACGCCAAGTTATTGAACTTTGCAACAGACTTTCGGAAATAGATCCTGAACATTCACTTGATTATAAAAAAAATGCGCTTGATTATGTAACCAAACTTGATGAATTTCGCGACGAAATGCACAAAGAATTAGATTTTTTGCCGCATAAGGATATTGTAACTTTTCATGAAGCTTTTCCATATTTTGCAAAAGAATTTGATTTAAATATCATTGCCGTCGTTGAGAGAGAACCGGGCACAGAGCCTTCGCCTAAAGAACTTGCCGAAACTGTCGATAAACTCAAAGAGTTGCCAGTTAAAATAATTTTCGTTGAGCCACAATATTCACCGGATATCGCACAAACTATTGCCAACGAAACCGGCGCCAAGATTTATACATTGGATCCAATCGTTACAGGTGATGCCAAACCTTCAAGTGACAGCGATTATCTTAACAAAATGTATCAAAATATGGTAACTCTTAAAATGGCTTTGCAATAAAACGACAATTAAATCCGCTAACAAAAGTCATATTTATTTAAAAAAGTTTTTCAAATAAAAATAAATTTACAAAACACAAAAAAGCCGATACTGATATATATTTTTGTATCGTCTTTTTTTATCCCTTTTATGCTGCCTTAGATGTTACTCTTGCTTAAAATTGTAAACTATACTTTTTATAGCTGGTCTCTTTGTTAATATCCTCTATAAGCCAGAGCACATGTGTTACCGTGCCGTTCTTCTTGCGCCGTAAGCAATAAAGCGTGTCCTTCTCCACATATTTGCCTTATTTCGATATTTAATCGCTACGGTCTTGGAATCTTGAAGTCGTTCATTAAGGTACGAAGGAAGATCCACGAAATATAATTGACATGAAGTTAGCCGATTTTGCTACGAATCCGGTACAAAATAAAAAATGTCAACGTGAGAAAAGTTAAAAATAATTTACTATAATAAAAAAATCAGCTAAGATATTATAAAAAACAACTGTCAAGTCCTTTTCATAATTTTTCACGGAAATAAAAATACAGATATGCTTGACTTTTTTATTTTTCGTTGATATACTAATTTTGTTGACTTATAAGGTTAAACTTGATATAGTGGTGAAGATCATGAAATTAGAAGGTAAAGTTTGGCGCTATGGTGATAATATTGACACTGATGTTATCATTCCTGCGAGATATTTGAACACTTTTGATCCTAATGAGCTTGCAAAACACTGCATGATAGACATTGACGAAACTTTTGCACAAAATGTTAAAGCTGGCGACATTATGGTTGGTGGCAAAAATTTTGGTTGCGGCTCAAGTCGTGAACACGCACCTGTAGCAATTAAGGCTTCTGGCATTCCGGTAGTTATTGCTGCAAGTTTTGCAAGAATTTTTTATCGTAACGGAATTAATATTGGTTTGCCGCTTCTGGAAATCGGCGACGACGTTGAAAAAATCCACGCTGATGACATTCTTAAAATTGATACGTCAACCGGCATAATTCAAAATATTACGACTGGCGATACTTTTCATGCACATCCGCTACCTGGTTTCGTTCAAGAAATTTCACAAGCTGGCGGTCTTATTAATTATGTTAAAAGTCGTAACAATTAATTGGTAAAAACGTGTTAAAGACATATTTAGAAAGCCTCAACTGTTGATGAGGTTTTTTTATTTGCAAATACGATAACAGTAGTTTACAATTTTTGAAAATTTGAATACAAAAATCGCATAAATCCTATATAATGAGTTCGTCAAAACTTCAAAAAAAGGATAAATGCGATGA
>CAJOHI010000078.1 GCA_905234365.1 uncultured Selenomonadaceae bacterium
TTCCAAAAATTTTTCAATCGAAGTTTTTGCGGCATTAAGTGCAACGTCATATGGCACGCCGTAAATGCCGCTTGAAATTAAAGGAAATGCTATCGACTTGCAATTATTTTTTACTGCAATTTTAAGGCTGTTCGTATAACAATTTTCAAGAAGCTGCCTTTCATTTTTATTGCCACCTTGCCAAATTGGTCCTGCAGTGTGAATGATAATTTTCGCGTTGAGTTTAAATGCCGGTGTCTCGACTGCACCGCCTGTTTGGATTGGAGATACTTTATCACAAGCCGCCTGAAGTTCGGAATAACCTGCTGCACGAAAAATTGCGCCGCAGACACCACCTCCGGCAAGCAGTTGAGTATTTGCCGCATTTACAATCGCATCAACTTTTATTTTTGTGATGTCGCCATGTACAATTTCAAATGACATAAAGAATCACCTTCGCTAAAAATTTTTTTCAGTATAACATAAATCTGAAAAATTTTCACAAAAATATAATGTAACTTTAATTTTGCTCTAATGACAATCAAATTTTTGAGTTATATAATTGCTTCAAACGTTGGACAACGAATCTACAAAAAAACGAGGTTGATTTTAATGACAAAGAAAATTTTAATTGCTTTAGGTATTAGCATGATGACTGCAATGCCTTTGACACAGGCAGCACCAAATTTTGACAATGATTCAAAACCGATATTTTCGAAAATGCCGCTTGATGTTGATATTTCAATTAACACTAAGGAAAAAAATGAAAATGACGGCAAAAAAAATCCGCCGCCAAATTCCGAAAATAACGGAAATTTTGAGGATAGGAACGGCAATCCGCCGCCACCACCGCCGAGTGATTCAGACGACAGAAATATCAATAACCAAAAGCCAGACGAAAATTTTAAACCAGATGAAAATAAAAGACCCGACTTTAAACCGGATAAAAAACCTGATTCAAAGCCGGATAACAGCAACATGAAGGACAAGGCAAAAGATAAAACCGATAAAGCTATTGATAAAACAAAAGACAGAGCTAAAGACACTGTTAAAGATACCATTAAAGATACCGTCAAAAAATAATTTTAAAATCGAAAATCCTAACACCTTACATAAATAAAAGCGATGTACTCTCTGACTCAAGAGTATATCGCTGATTTTTTTATCCGCCGATCGAATTTCGACTTTGATGAAAGCGATAAACACCAATTCCTACAGGTCGCAAATTAATTGACATGAACGGCAGCGGTTGAGAATTTAAAATCGCGTCGATTGCCTCACGGTAATTTTGAACAACGATAGCTGTAATATTTGGTGAATACAGTTGTGCTTCAATTCTCAATGACGCAGCGCCCATGAAATGTTTCAAATATGGATATAAACATAAATCTTTTGCAAAATAAATGTGGTAACGTCCAAATTGATCGACTTTGATTGAGTGAATTTGTCCTGCTTCGTCTTTAAAGGCATAATGTCGATTAAAGGTGTCAGTATCAGAAAATTTATCAACATCAAGGTACATTTCAATAAAATTGTGATCGCAAATCATTGATTCGTACGAGCCGTGAATAATCACTTCAATCGGCAGCGATGAATTTTCAACTAGACTTTTAAGCTGTGTAAATGATAATTCAAGCGAAGCTGCTGCCATTATTGCGCCGTTATCTTTTAAAAATTCTGCTGCCTTATGATTAAAAAGATTAAATGACAAGTCAGTTTGAATCGGTAGTGTAGAAATTTTTTTTGCCAAGTTCAAAATTCCAAGATTGCTGACCATAACGCCATCAGGTTTATCAGTGAAAGTTTCAATTTTAGACAACAAGCGTTCAATTTCGCTACACTCACGATTATAAGTAGTTCTTGGCGTATTTATAATTAATTTTTTGCCTTTTGAATGAGTATAATTAATTACATCAATATAGTTTTGCAAAGTACAGGATTTAATCGGTCTAAAACTTTCACCGCCGAAGTAAACGACATCAGCACCGTTGTCAATGGCTGCCTTAGCAGATTCAATAGTTGCAACTCTAACGGATAGTTTTGGCGTTGAATTTAATTTTTTAATGCTGCTCTCTGAGTTAAAAATTTCTGCGGCTGATTTATCTTCAATATCAGGCTCAACGACAGCTTTACTAAAAAATCTTGGTTCACGTTCACCGGTAGTGCCAATATCTTTTATCGTCGTCTGTCCGAAAGCAAAAGTTGTTGTAAAATCTCTTGCTCTATTATTATAAAGATTTTGCCAGTCGTCTTCGTCAATCGTGTAGCCGATTGAATCAGCAAAATAGCTGTCAATGGCACGGCGATAAATAGAAACGATTCTATGTATAAATTCCGGCGGCCTCATTCTGCCTTCAATTTTGAAAGAGTAAATCCCGGCGTTAATCAGTTCAGGTAAATTGCGATACATACACATATCTTTAAGCGCCAATTTGTATGATTTACCGTTGAGAATTTCGCCGCTGTCCTCGTCAATTAATTCATAATTCCAGCGGCAAGGCTTTAAGCATCTGCCACGATTGCCGCTCTGTCCGAATAAAACACCAGAATGGATACATTGACCGCTTTCTGCAATGCACATGTCACCGTGAATAAAATATTCAGTTTCAATGCCAGTTTGTTGACGCAGTAAATTAACTTCCGAAAGTGTCAATTCACGACTGACAACAACGCGAGTTATTCCATATTGTTTGAGCTTATCGACGGCATGAAAGTTATGAGTATTCATCATTATTGAAGCGTGCAACGGAATTTTTATATTGAGTTCTTGGACAAGTTTAATAACGGCAAAATCTTGAACCAGGAGAGCATCAGGCTTAATTTCATCAAGATACTTTAGATAATTTTTAAGTGGCTCAATTTCTTCTTCGCTGATTAAATTATTCAACGTAATATATAATTTGACGCTGTGTTCGTGAGCATACTTGACAGCTTTCATTAACTGTTCATCGTCAAAATTAAAATCATCTTTATGAACGCGCATATTAAAATATTTTCCACCGAGATAAACGGCATCTGCACCTGCATTAATCGCTGCTTCTAAAGCCGCCCAAGTTCCTGCAGGCGCCAAAAGTTCAACCGCCTTTTGAATTATCTGCATAAAATATCTTCCTTCATTTCATAATTTTGATTAATAGTATAACATTATTTGAAAAATTCTTCAATAGACAAATTAGAGCGGCTATAAAAAGTTAAGATTTTTTAAAATTTCTTGTTGCTAAAAGTTATAAAATTTAGTTGTTTTTAATCATACAGATTAAAATTCCAATTTTGTTGACATAATTTATAAAATCTGATAATCTATAAAAAATTTATGTGAGTCAATTAACTTTTATGAGGTTGATTAAAATTATGATTGCACAAATTAATAATTTATTTCGTCGAAATTTACTTGAAAAAGTTGCTTCTATTGTAATTGCAACACTTCTTTGGATTGTTGTTATGGATGACCAAAATCCTGTAATTGAAGGCTCGTATACTGTACCTATTTCCTTTACAGATGTGCCCGAAGGTTATAAAGTGCTTCATAGCGATCAGCCAATTAAAATTAATCTGCGTGGACCACGATCTTATTTTGTCAACTATGAGGCTAAAGATTTTCGTGCTTATTCAAATCTCAATGGTCTCGAAGAAGGCGATCACGAAGTTAAAATTGAGGCAAAATTTCCTCAAGGTTTTGAATTGATTTCCGTTAGTCCAACTCAAACGCAAGTTAAATTAGACCCTTATATTGAACGCCAAATGGCAGCAGATTTAATCGTTACCGGTGCTGCCGGTGCCAATGCAACTGTTACAAAAGTTACACAGTCTTCTGACACTGTAACCATTATTGCCTCAAGGACAACGGCAGAAGCTGTCACAAGAGTTATTGGATATGTCGGACTCTCCGGCAACAAAGAAGATTTTTCCTTGCAGGTTCCAATGACTGCAATTAACGAAGACGGTCGAGCTTTGCAAGATGTTAGAGTGGTTCCGTCTTTTATGAATGTTGATGTTAAAATTGAACTTGGACTTGTTAAAAAATCCGTTGCGATTGAACCGGATTTAGTCGTTGCCGAAGGTTTTGAGGTCGATAAAGTTACAGTAGATCCTGAACAAATTGAAATTGCCGGAAAAGAGACAGTGGTTATTCCGATTGATAAAATTAAAACACAGCCTATAACTGTGCCATTAGGTGAAACTTCAATTAAACAGACGGTAAATTTAATTATTCCAAATGGAGTGACGACGAAAACTTCTCAGGCAAATGTTAATGTTGAACTAAAACAAAAAACCGCAGCTGCTACAACTGCTAGTTAATCAAGGAGATAATATGTTAGATTTTGCCAATCATAAAAATCCGAGAGTCAGAAAGGCTTTTGAAGTTGCTAAAAGTGCTCATGCAGCGCAAAAAGATAAATCCGGTACCGGTTATATTACGCACCCGGTGACGGTTGCCTCAAGTGTTGGCGACGATGTTTCCGCTATAATTGTTGCTCTTTTGCATGATGTTATTGAAGACCATCCCAAAAAATATAATCTTAATATTTTAAAGCGTGAAGTTCATTTAAGTATTTATGAAGCTGCAGCTTTAAAGTTGTTGACGCATGATAAGCGTATTCCGTATTTCGATCATATTGCCGAAATTAAAAATAATGAACTTGCAACGAAAGTTAAACTCGCTGATTTGAAACACAATTCCGATTTAAAGCGGCTCAAAGTTATTACGCCTAAAGACAAGCGGCGTTTAGCAAAATACGAGGAAGCCATTAAAATTTTAAGCGACATGGTGGCAGTCAATGCAAATTAAAAACTTGTCAGTAAATTTAAGTGATGACAGACCGTTAATTGATATTGTTGCACGACATTTAAAAATTTCGACAGGCAAAATAAAAAATGTCAAAATAATTCGTAAGGCAATAGATGCAAGGCGGCGTAATGGTGCAGAAATTAAATTTACATATAATATTGATGTCGAGCTGATTGGTGAAATAGTCAAGAATAAAAGCAAAAAAATTGATAAGGAACTTAAACTTGTTAATTCAAAATTAAAGCGTCCTATTGTTGTTGGTTTTGGACCGGCAGGAATGTTTGCTGCATTAACTTTGTCGAAGTCAGGTCTTAATCCTTTGATTTTTGAGCGCGGCGGTGACGTTGATTCCAGGCAAGCAGCAGTTGATAAATTTTTCCGCAGCGGTAACTTAGACGTTAAAACAAATGTACAATTTGGCGAAGGTGGCGCAGGTACTTTTAGTGACGGCAAATTGACAACACGTCTCAACGATGAGTTAATCACAGAAGTTATAAATACTTTTATAGAAGCTGGAGCGCCGGCAGAAATTGCTTATCTTCAAAAGCCACACATTGGAACAGATAATTTGCGAACAGTTGTTAAAAATATTCGTCAAAAAATCATTTCACTTGGCGGCAAAATTTTTTTTAATTCAAAAATTACGGACGTTGAAATTAAAAACGGCAAAGTTAAAGCGGTTATAGTTAATGATGAGCAGCGGTTTGAAACGGATTCATTATTTTTAGCGATCGGACATAGCGCACGTGATACTTATGAAATGCTGCTGAATCGTGGTATTGAAATTGAAGCAAAACCTTTTGCCATTGGCGTAAGAATTGAACATCTGCAAGAATTTATTAATCGTGCTCAATACGGCATGGATTTTGATAATCCTAAATTGCCGGTTGCTGATTATTTTTTAACATTTAAAGATGTTGTTAATAATCGCGGCGCATATACTTTTTGCATGTGTCCAGGCGGTCAAGTCGTTGCGGCAACGTCAGAAACTAACCAGGTTGTCACAAACGGAATGAGCAATTTTAAACGTGATTCAGGAATTGCAAACGCTGCAGTTTTGGCAAATGTTACACCTGCTGATTTTGTTGACTTCGGACGCGATGCACTTTGTGGTATAAGATTTCAAAATAAATATGAGTCTCTTGCCTTTGAAATTGGCGGCAAAAATTATTGTGCTCCGGTTCAAACAGTCGGTGATTTTTTAAACGGCAAAAGCGGTTCAACTCAATTTTTAATTAAACCTACTTATCCTATTGGATTTAAATCTGTTGATTTGCATAATTGTTTGCCAAATTTTGTCACCAAAACTCTTGAATTAGCATTACAATCATTTAATAAAAAAATACCTAATTTTGCCGCTGAAGGTGCAGTGCTGACAGGTGTTGAAACTCGCACTTCAGCACCTTGCCGGATTCTTCGCAACAGAGAAAATTTTCAATCTGTCAATGTCGAAGGCTTGTATCCAATCGGTGAAGGTTCAGGTTATTCAGGCGGAATTATGAGTTCGGCGATTGATGGTATGAAAGCAGTATTATCTACAATTCGTTAAATAAATAATTTAAATTTAAAGTTTGCTTTAGAATTAAGGAGAGCGGTTATTATGGAAAAAACTTCTGTCAAAAAGGATATAGTAATAATTGGCGCAGGCATGGCCGGTTTAACGGCTGCACTTTATGCTGGCAGAATGAATTTAGACACCATAGTTTTGGAAAACGCGATAGTAGGCGGACAAATTGCAAATGCTACAGGCATTGAAAATTATCCTGGATTTATGAAAGTCAGCGGACACGAACTCATTGACACTGTTCAAAAGCAAGCAGAAAATGTCGGTGCCGTGATTGATGAATTTGACGTGATTGAAAGATTGGAGCTGCAAAATAAAGTTAAGCTCGTTGAGACAGCAAATTACATTTATGAAACGCCGGTGATAATTCTTGCCACTGGTATGAATCGCCGCAAATTACCTCTTGCCGAAGAACCAAAATATGCAAATCGCGGCGTCCATTATTGTGAACTTTGCGACGGTCACATGTATCAAGATAAAGTCATTGTTGTCATGGGCGGCGGCAATGCGGCAGTCGACGCAGCAAATTTTTTAACTAAATATGCAACTAAGCTCTATTTAATTCATCGTTCGCAATTTCGTGCTGATGAAATTTCCCAAGAAAAGCTCAGAAAAAATCCAAAAGTTGACATTATGCTTGATACGGAAATTACAAAACTTTTCGGCGATACAAGACTAAGACAAATTGAAATTCTGGATAAAAAGAACGAAATCACAAAACGTCTTGATGTTGATGCAATTTTTGTCAATATTGGCGTTGAACCAAATGTTTCGCTGTTTAAAGATCAAGTTAAACTCAGTGAGCGCGGTCATGTCATAGCCGGTGAGGACTGCCGAACGAATGTTGAAGGCGTTTTTGCTGCAGGTGACATTCGTGAAAAAGAAATACATCAACTTACAACTGCGGCTTCCGATGGTACAACAGCAGCATTGCTTGCTGAAAAATATATTTCAAAATTGAGAGGTGTCTGATTTATGGTTAAAGTTTATTCGTTTGAGGCTTGTCCATGGTGTCAAAAAGTAAAAAAATATTTGGATTCTAAAGGTATTGCTTATGAGGTCCGTGATATTGAGCTCAGCGAAGAAGCTGCCGAAGAATGTCAAAAACTCAGCGGTGATACAATGGTTCCGGTTGTTACAAATGATGATGTTAATTATGTCGTTGGTTTCGATAAGGCAAAAATTGATCAGATGTTAGGGTTATAACCTTGAAAAAATTAAAAGCCTTTTGAATGGAATGGTTAATTTGAGCAAAATTATTTTAGTAACCGGCGGAGCTCGCAGCGGTAAGAGTACATTTGCTGAAAGATTGGCAACAAAATGTAATTCCGAAAAGAAGGCTTATATTGCAACAGCACAAATATTTGATGAAGAAATGAAGTATCGAGTTAAACTTCATCAAAGTCGACGCGGCGAAGATTGGCTGACTTTTGAAGCACCTTTTAGAGCCGAAATTGCAATAAAAAAAGCAGCTAAAGTATCAAATTTAATACTCTTTGACTGCTTAACGATTTATTTAAGTAATTTCATTTGCAGTTTTGATAACTTAGACGACATTGATAAAATTTACCGCGAATTGAAAATCATCATCAACGATCTAATCAATGCGGCTAAAGATTTTGAAGGTACGATTATATTTGTAACAAACGAAGTCGGCGATGGAATCGTACCGGAAAATAAATTGGCTCGCATTTATCGAGATTGTGCTGGAATTGCAAATCAAATGGTAGCGGCATCTGCTGAAGAAGTTTATCTGGTTGTTGCCGGCATAGCAGTAGAAATTAAAAATCTTGCGTTTAACGTTTAAACGACGTTTTACAGCAAGATTTTTTTGCTTATTTATCGAGATTAGCTTTTGTCTTTTTTTCGTAACGCCATGCCCAAGCAATTAAAACTATCGCAAATATCACTACAACAATAATTCTGGTAGGATCTTCTTCTTGCAAAATTGCATCGTGTCCTATTATTGCTTCAATGCCTGTTGATGGAAATTTTCCAATCAGCGACGCAATAAAATAATCGCGTATACTTAACGAAGACAGTGCACCTGCTGCATTGAGAAGTGCGGAAGGAACATAAGGAACCATTCTTGCAATCAGCATTACGATAAAACCTTTTTCACCGCTGTAGTGGTCAATTTTGCTTAAAAATTTGCTTTTGCTGATAAGTATTGCAGCTTGCTCACGAAAAAAAAATCTTAACAACTGAAAACTGATAGTTACGCCGACTGTTTCCGCTGCAACTGATAATACAATTCCCCAAAAAATTCCAAATATCAGAGTGTTTGCTGTTGAAAATATTATTGCCGGTGGAAAACCAAGCGTATTTACAAAAAGTGTCAGGAGAAACGCAAAGACAACCGCCATTGAGCCGTAAGATCGTATATAATCTGCTGTTTCAACAATATCGCCATGTGAAAGCAATTCGATAATTTCCGGTAAAAAATTTGGCGCAGTAAGATGAATTACAAAAAATAGTATAACAATTAATAATGCCGCTACAATTTTCATTATATTCATACTGCACCTCTTATAGTGAAACATCACTTACAATGTGTCTGAGCCTCCCCATGACTAAAGTCAGGGGGTTCTAGGAGACAAGTAGAATGTAGGAGTCTCCATTTAGGAAGTTTGGATTTAAGTTTCCACCTATTTAG
>CAJOHI010000079.1:0-3908 GCA_905234365.1 uncultured Selenomonadaceae bacterium
TTGAATCAACAACCGGTTCTGCTGGAATTTCTGTCGGTGCTTCTGATACCGGCATTGTAATTTCTTCAGTTGGCATTTCAGCAACCGGCTCCGGCATTGGCTCCGGTATCGCTTCTGTTACGCCTTCTGAAATTGATTCTGCTGATACATCTGGCGTTTCGATTGACGTTTCAATCGTCGGCTCCGGTGTAATTGCAGTTTCAACTTCTGTTGGAATTTCAGTCGGAATATCTGTAGGAATATCAGCGACATTTTCTACTGCTCCACTTTCTGGAATTGCCTCTGTTGGCATTTCAACCGGTGTTTCGATTGGTGCTTCTGTTGCAACTTCATTTTGCGGCATTGATATTTCCTCAGAAGGCGTTTCAATGACAGGTTCCGCTGCCGGTTCTGTCGGCATTTCCGAGATAACTGGTGTTTCTGCCGCCTCTGTAGGTATTTCGGCAACACTTTCAGGTATTGAATCAACAACCGGTTCTGCTGGAATTTCTGTCGGTGCTTCTGATACCGGCATTGTAATTTCTTCAGTTGGCATTTCAGCAACCGGCTCCGGCATTGCGCTTCTGTTACGCCTTCTGAAATTGATTCTGCTGATACATCTGGTGTAGGCTCTACAAGTGGATTTATCATCATTTCGCCTGCAGGTTCCGCTATTGGTTCTGGTGCTGACTCAGTTGGAATTTCAGCAGGCGACTCATCTACAACTGGTTCAGGTTCATTAATGGCAACAGCGACTGGCTCCGGCTCTGGTATCGGTGTTGGAGCAGGTTCAGGCGGAGACTCAATCGCTGTTTCTGACTTAGTACGAACTATAAATTCAGTTTTTTTTTCCGAATCAGGATCAATGACGGTGACGCCAAATATCGAAATTTGATCTGCAGTTACTTCACTTGTGGTGCCGTCCGGAGCGGTTATTTCGCATTTCTCAATTTTTCCGTCGTCTCCAATGAAAAGTTCAGTAATTTTACCTTGAATTGTACCATTCTTAGTTATTGCCTTTGTTCCGATAACGCGGATATTTTCATCAAGCAGCGATTCATAATCGCCAGCCTCATCAAGTTTCAAAATGTTTTCGCTGTGAGTAATTGTAACGGCATCGTCACCAATAGCTATGACTGATTCATAAGGTATAAGTTTAACGCCGCGATACCAGTCTTCATCTTCGATTGTAATTGCAGCAACATTGCCGTTTTTTGCGTCGATAAGCAAAGTCTTGCTCATGCCAAGTTCTCTGCCTTCAGTGATACTAATAACCGGTAAACCTAAAATTTCTACAGATTTCTTCATATTAATTCCTCCATTGTTTTATTTAACACGGAATATTTAATGCTTTCTTAGAGCTTAAATGTTAATTTTAAATTTTGCATTATTAATTCCGAATTAGATGTCTAATTACAGTTAGAAATTACGGCGAGAAGAATTATTAAGTTGTGCAGATTTAAATTCGTTTTCAATTTCTTTTAAATACTGACTTGGAATTTTGCTGAACGGCATTGTCAACGCTCTGTGTCTAAGCAATACGGATTGTACTATTCTCAGATAAGCCAAATTCTTTGTAAATTCTTTGCGAGTATCTGCATTTCTCATAACAACCGGCAATTTCAATGCTTCTTCGTAAATTTTAATGACCTTTGAATAAGCCGCCAATTCTTTGTAAATATTTCCGAGATCAATCGCAATGAACGGTGCATAATCATCATT
Source organism: uncultured Selenomonadaceae bacterium (assembly GCA_905234365.1). Classification (GTDB taxonomy): domain Bacteria; phylum Bacillota; class Negativicutes; order Selenomonadales; family Selenomonadaceae; genus Quinella. The sequence goes on from CAJOHI010000079.1 coordinate 1,702, forward strand.
TTTATAGCGGTCAAGTGCCTTTTGATACGCAAGTATAGCTTGATTTAAATCGCCTTTGGACTTTTTAGCGTAGGCATAATCTAAAATGTCATCAAGTGAACCTAAATGTGCGTTAATGTCAGCAATTTTATCTTCAATACTACTTTGAGGTGGCTTAACGTTGGTAACTGCCTCAGATTTTTTTGTTTTGGCAGGTTTATCAGTTTTGCTTAACTCAGCCGCTTGTTTATCAATTTTCTTGGTTTCAATAGGTTTAGCCGTGACACTTTCAGACTTTTTGGCATTGATTGGCTTGTCAACAGTTTTAGATTCAGCTTTATTTTCCGCCTTTTTGTCAGCAGTTGATTTTTTAACAGTTGGTTTAATTTCAGAGTGTCCTGTCGTTACACCTTTAGACTTTTTGCCATTGACGGGTTTGATAACTTGTTTAACCTCATTAGGCTTTTCAACTTTAATAGTTTCAAGTGGTGATTTATTATCAGCTTGCTCTATATCTTTAGTTTGACTTTTAGTCGGCGGTTTATTGGTTACACTTTCAGACTTTTTAATTAAAACAGGCTTATCAACTTTTTCGGATTCATTAGCCTTATCATCAATCGAATTAATTGGTTTGTCAATTTTCAATATTTCATCAGACTTGCTACCTGATATAGATTTACTTGTTTCAACTGCCGCTGCGGCTTCCTCAATAGCCAATTCTTCCTCAATATTGGTTATTATTTTAACGTCGGTTTTGTCATGTTTTAGAAGATAGCGATTTATCAAAGTTACAATAATCGAAGCAATTAAAATCAATGCGCCAAGTCGAATGTAATGCCATTTGTCAAGGTACGTTGATAATTGAATTGCTGCAATATTTACTGCCAACGACATGACAGCGCATAATATCAACGAAAAGTATTTAACTTTAAAACCTAGTCGTTCAGCTATTGAATGTACCAGGAAGATTGTTACAATTATTACGCTTGGCACTATCAAAAAGAACGCCAAACACATCACTCCAAAATCAATACGGAATGTGGAATTAATTTATTATTCTATTTGAAGATAAGAAACTTCAACAATTATGCTTATACTACAATTATATTTGAACAATATATTTATTACTATATAAGTTACCTAAGCATTAAATTTTCCATAACATCTTTCATTGTGAAAAATCCTTTTCTTTTATATATAAATTTACTTGCAATTAAAGAACCCCTAACAAATGCTGACCGGGAAAATGATTCATGCTCTATGGTTATTCTTTCATATCCATCTGTAGCTATTACTTCATGAATTCCAACATATCCATTTAATCTTACAGATAATATTTTAGTATCTTCTTTATCAATATTGTTTGAAATAATTTTAGCTGTTCTAGTCGGACAATCTTTATTTTTTCCATGCTTTTCTATAATTGTAAAAGAAAATTCAGGAAATAAAATAGAAAGATTTTTAACAAATTTTAATAAAATATTTATACCAATAGTTAAGGTGGGAGCATAAACTACTCCTATATCATAAACATTAGCCATTTTTTCTATAAAATTTAATTGATACTCTGAAAAGTTTGTTGTACATATAACAAGATTTACTTTAAATTTCGCACATATATCTAATAAATTTAAAGAAGTTATGCTATTCGAAAAGTCTACTATAATAACATCTAAATTTTTAATATTACGAAATTCACTAATCTTTGTTATTGGTATTTCACTATATGTAAGCAATCCTGTTACTTCAGATACATTTTTTCCTGCTGTTTTACTTTGTTCTCTGCAAAGTACTTGCCTTAAGATAAATTCATCTGATTTTAATATATATTTAACAAATTCTTGTCCAGCTTTTCCTAATCCACATAATCCAATATTCATCTATAATCTCTCCGATATTTTCCAGAAGCTTTAATTGACTCATGAATAAAATTTACTAAAGAAACAAAGTCAAAAACTGGTATTTTATAAAGTTCACGAATATCATCACTATAAGGACACATATTTGTACATTCAAGCAAAATGGCACCTATTTTATTTTGAGTTAATGGAACACATTCTTCAAGAACTTCAAATAAATCTTTTTTACATTCATCAACGTCTACATAAGACCAGTTTTGTACTGTGAAATTATTGACATACTCCCCACGGCTAAAGCCGGCGGATTCTGCTATCATCGACATTCGCCTTAAAAATAAGGTCTTACGATGTCTCCTGCAATGGTCGATG
>CAJOHI010000079.1:3944-20536 GCA_905234365.1 uncultured Selenomonadaceae bacterium
AAGCGTATTTTAGCAAAAGAATTTACAAAATGCAATAAAAATTTTGCGCCTTATATCCCCATAGCTAAAGCAAGGGGCTTTTCGGCGCATTTCGGTAAAAGTTTTTTTATTTTGAGTACCGAGAATTTCTAAATTAAAATCTTCTAATGATACTCCAACTGAGGAAAAATGAGCTGATGTTAAAGTATCACTATTTGCTGTTAAAACTAGAATTTTTTTAGATTTATTTATCATTCGTCTAATCATCGGTAACATAATTAAAGATGAAGTGAAAATAGGAATATTTACTTCTTGAGCTAATTTTTCTTGAAATAATGCTAAAAATCCACAAGAAGTAGTAATTGCCGATACCCCCCCCACTTGACTCAAGCCTTTTAGCTGCTTCTACGAAGGGTTTTTATATCGCTACTTTCTAACTGTAAAATAACTTTATCATTAGGAATTTCTTTGACAATTTCATACTTAACAGGAAAATCCCAAGTAGCTGCATTACCAACATCACCTAATATTCTTGGGAATTTTGTATTTAACATGATAATACCAATATCATATCCATATACCGTTTGACCACCGTAAACTATATCACTCATGATTTTTCACCAAACCTGTGTTTTTATTCCCTCATTTGTATTAATTTCAATCCGCAGGGTATCTTTTACCTTATTAAGGATTTTGTAACATTCTTTCTCGGTATTTGCACTGATGAATATTAATCCATATTTTCCTGTATCATCAATAAATTTACTTACTTTTTTGCCGATTTGAATATCTTTAATTTCTACTTTATATACGCCATCTATATTTTTTATATCTTCCAGTCCTTTAATATTGCATATTATTCCATCATTTGAAAATGCAATGCCTTGCCATAATGCAACTTTATCATATAATTTATCAAAATTTACCTTATGAACATTTCCTTCAACAACATAATCAATTAACGCCTCATTAGTGTTAAATCCTGAAGCCAATTTTGTCAAATCTGAAGATATTCTGTCACCACCTCCTCGTGCTGCTATTTCTATCAGATAAACTTTATCATCTCTTTTATTATAACGGTATTCAGCATGAGTTATGCCAAATTTTAATCCCATAGATTTTACAAGTTTTTGTAAGATTTATCTGCTAGATCAAAGCAGGGATAATTTCCGACATTACTCACCACAATAACTTTATATCCCTTGCTTTTACAAATATTTAGAAATGGAAGTTGTCCATTACCAGCTCCTAAAATCATTACTTTCTTCAATTAAATCTCTCCAATTTCTGAATAATCTTTAAACATACACTAAATTAACTTTTGATTCTAGTTGAGAATAAGAAACTTCAATCAGAATACGACTATTTATTTTGAAAGAGCTTAGATTAATCAATCAAATGCAACTTCTATCATTATTTTAAGTTACGAAATGACACCAAGACAAATATGAATAATAGAGTTACATTTCATGTATTAAAAATTTAAATCTATATTTGACTAATCTTATTCAGCAAAAATTGAAAAACTCCTGCCAATAAGTTAAATTAAGTACATATCATCAAGACGGCGCAAGTAAATTTTAAGGCGTTCAATTTCAGCGGCGTCGATAATTTTTCTACCGGAAAAATAATAATCAATTTTTGGTATGAATTTTGAATTTGATAAATCACTAATTGACGTTGATAAATTTAAACGGCGCATAAGTTCTTTTAAGGTACCGGAATTGCCGTCAACAAAAGCCACATTTTCCGGTAAAAGCAGCCTCATTGTATCCTTAAAATAATTAAAATGAGTGCAGCCCAAAACTATTGATGAATAATCCTTAAAATCGTAAGGTTTAAATTCTTCACGCAGATAATCAGCTACAGCATCGGAAACAAATTCTTGACGCTCGGCGAAGTCAACGAGTTTAGGCAATGCAAGCAAATCAACAATATCACGCTTACCGAGTCGGTCTATCAACGAATGAATTTTCTCACCATTAACAGTTATAGGTGTCGCCGTTACTAAAATTCTTTTATCGCCATAAAGATCAACAGCGCGTTTAATTGCTGGTTCCATGCCAATAATTGGCAAATTGTAATGTTTCCTCATTTCCCTTACGGCGACGCTTGTGGCGGTATTACAAGCAACGACGATTGCATCAATGTTAAGAGTCATCAAAAACTTAAAAGCCTCGTCAACATATTTCATAACCAATTCACGAGGCTTAGTTCCATAAGGTACATGATCTTCATCGGCAAAAAAAATAAACTCCTCGCTCGGTAAAAGTTTAACAGCATGATGTAATACTGAAAGTCCGCCAATTCCAGAATCAAAGAAAGCTATTTTCAATTTAATAACCTCCAGCCATCTTGTTAAGATTATGATATATCAAAGAATGACAATGGTCAAGGTTAAATCCAAAACAAATTTTTTTGAATAGAACTTATCATTATAAAAAATAAGTGCAGATGCGTAACTACATCTACACTTAGAATGCACCTAATTAGACGCATTATTTTAATCTTTCGCAAAATTATTTTTAAATTCATCAACTGCCGCAGAAATTGTTGAGTAGTCAAAACCTTTTGTACTTAAGAATTGCCATAATTTTTTATTCTCCGGCAATGTTTTAAATTTTGAACACAACATTAAAATAGCTACACGTTCGTCATGTTCTTCGTAATCTTTAGGCTTGCATTTTTCAATAAGTTGAGTTTCAAAACCAAATTTAAAAAGTTTAGCGCAAATCTGTTGCACGGAATATTTATTTGATTGATACATCAATTCAAATTGATATGCACAAGCAGTTTCATCATTGAGATAGTTATATTTTTTAAGTTTTTCAACAGCTTCGTCAATTTCACTTTCCGAATATTTACGTAAAGCAAGTTTTTGACGCAGACGAGTTTCACTATAATCTTGTCTTGCCAGTAAATCAGTAGCATATATTAACGCTGTTTTCTCAGCTTTCTGCATTATCAACCTCGTCTGTTTCTTCGGCTACATTTTCCATTTCAGAATCGCTGTCCGAATATTCTTCGCCACTGTCGTAATCTTCCGGCATTTCCTCAAATTCTTCCGGTGCAAATTCACTGGTATTTTTAAATGCTATTTGACGAATTTTCGATTCAATCTCATTGAAAATTTCAGGATGACTTTTAAGAAACTCTTTGACCTTCTCTTTGCCTTGACCTATTCTTTCGCCGTTATATGAGTAGTAAGCGCCACTTTTGGTGATAATTTCTTTCTCTACGCCTAGATCAATGATACTGCCTTCCTTTGAATAGCCTTTGCCGTATATAATGTCAAATTCCGTTTGCTTCAAAGGTGGTGCAACTTTATTTTTGACAATTTTAATCTTTGTTCTATTACCGATAACTTCCGTGCCTTGCTTAATCGCTTCACTCTTGCGAATTTCCATACGGATTGACGAATAAAACTTGAGAGCACGACCACCTGTTGTAGTTTCAGGATTGCCGAACATTACGCCAACTTTTTCACGAAGTTGATTTATAAAAATTACAATCGTGTTTGTTTTGCTGATACTTCCGGCAAGTTTACGCATTGCCTTTGACATCATTCTTGCATGAAGTCCGACATTTGAACTGCCCATATCACCATCAATTTCAGCTTGAGGCACAAGCGCTGCAACCGAGTCAATTACAACTATATCAACTGCTGAACTTCTGACAAGTGCATCGACAATCTCAAGTGCCTGTTCGCCTGAATCCGGCTGCGAAAATACCAGCGGTTCAAGTTTAACGCCAAGATTACGAGCATAAATTGGATCCAATGCATGTTCAGCGTCAATAAATGCTGCAATTCCGCCTTCTTTTTGAACTTGTGCAATTACATGAAGTGCAACAGTAGTTTTTCCTGAGGATTCTGGACCGTAAATCTCAATAATTCTTCCGCGAGGCAGTCCACCTACACCAATGGCAGCGTCGAGCGGCAAAATGCCTGTTGATATTACATTTACCTCATATTTTGAATTGTCATCGCCAAGCTGCATTATTGAACCTTTGCCAAATTGTTTTTCAATCTGCTTCATCGCTGATTTTAAGGCTTCGCTTCTATCCATGTAATTAGATCACGCTCCTAAATTCGTTTCAAAAATAATTTTTAGAGATAAAAAAATCTCTTTCAAACATTTCGCGAAAAAGATTTTTAAGATAGTGTTGTGTATTATAACATAAAGTTTGTTGCCTTGCAATTTATATTTTTTAATTTTAATTGCAAAAGCAACTGCATATTTTTTAATTGAGTTACTAAATCACATGTAGTCGATTGAAGATTTGCGCTTCTTTTGTTTCATAAATCCAAGTTTATCAGCAACCCATTCGGTAATTACGAAGAAAACCGGTATTAAGAATATACCTATTGATGTTGCAAAGAGCATACCACCAACGACAGCAACGCCCATACCGTTACGCGCTGCACTTCCGGCGCCGGTTGCTATTGCTAAAGGCAAACAACCGATAATAAACGCAAATGATGTCATGAGTATTGGTCTTAATCGCAATCCTGCTGCCTCTATTGCCGCTTTAACCGGTTGCATTCCTCTATCGACGCGAACTTTTGCAAACTCAACGATCAATATCGCATTTTTCGCTGCAAGTCCAATAATCATTATTATACCTATCTGCATGTAAACGCTGTCCTGTAAGCCTGAGTTTTGATGTCCCATCATCGTTTCCAGCATACTTAATCCGTATTCTGAAACGACTGCACCAAATATGCCTGTCGGAACCGTCAGCAGAACCGCATATGGTACTGACCAGCTTTCATACAATGCGGCAAGGCATAAGAATACGAACACTAAGGCCAGCGCTAAAACTTGACCTGTTGAACTTGCTGCCTTTTTTTCTTCGCGTGACTGTCCAGACCACTCAATATTAAAGCCTGTTCCTGCCTCTTGACGTACTATCTCCTCAATCGCATTCATCGCTTGTCCTGAGGAGTAGCCTTGTCCTGCGTTGCCTTGAATAGTAACTGCACGTGTTGAATTGAATCTCGAAATTTGCGTCGGTCCGGTTGACATCTTAGGCGTAATTAAAGAATCTAAAGGCACCATTTGTCCATTTGCACCTTTGACAAATACGAATTTTGCTGACTCCGCTTCTGAACGATAGAGCACATCAGATTGCAAAACAACTTTATACGTACGTCCAAATTCGTTGAAGTCGTTTACTTCCATGCCGCCAAAATTGACTTGCAGTGCAGTGAAGACATCAGACAAGGCAACGCCTAATAATTTAACCTTTTCGCGGTCAACATCATATTCATAAGTTGGCGAATTTATACTGTATGTCGTGCGGACGCCTTGAAGTTCCGGACGCTGATTGCCTTTTGCAACGATTCTATTTGTTATTTCGTTGAGTTCTTCATCACTGTGACCGCTCATATCTTGCAACTGCAGTGACCAGCCGCCAACGGAACCTAATCCAGGCAATGCAGGCGGATTAAACGCAATAACTCTTGCTTCCGGTACCGTCATTGCTCCAAGTTGGAACATCTTTCCAATACAAGCGTTGACGGATTCAGCCGGACCGCGTTTATCCCAAGATTTAAGACCACAAACGACAAGTCCTGCACTCGGTTTTGAGCCGAATGATAGAATGTCAAAACCTGTAACTACCATACAACTATCAAGACCAGGCATTTCCTTCATAACGGCAGCGGCAAGTTTATCAATCGTCTCTACCGTGTGATTCATTGAGGTTCCTTCCGGTAATGAAACTGCCGTCATAAAATAGCCTTGATCTTCTTCCGGGACAAAAGTCGAAGGCAGTCGCGTATAAACTACACCAGTTAAAATACAAATTACCAACAATATCAAGAAAGAAATTTTAGATAATCCAATCATTTTAGCTACAGTGTGAACGTAAGAATTTTTTGTACGCTCAAACCAATTATTAAAAGCATCAAAAAATCTATCTAAAATTCCATGCTTTGCGTTTGGATCATGAGGTTTTAATATCAATGCACAAAGTGCAGGTGTCAATGTCAACGCCACGAAGGCACTAAGCGCCATTGATATTGCGATCGTCAACGCAAATTGTCGATACAAGACACCCATCATACCGCCTAAAAAAGCTACCGGCACGAAAACCGCAGCTAATACAAACGCAATAGCAACAACAGGTCCTTGCACTTCGTCCATTGCTCTTTCCGTTGCGTCAACCGGCGTCAATCCGCTTTCCATATGATGTTCAACGTTTTCAATGACAACTATCGCGTCATCAACAACTAAGCCAATCGCCAAAACCATTGCAAATAATGTCAACGTGTTAATCGAAAAGTCCAAAACTATGAATGAGGCGAAAGTTCCAATCAATGATACCGGAACTGCAAGCAGCGGAATAATTGTTGCTCTGAAACTTTGCAAAAATATAAAAATGACGAACACGACAAGCAACAACGCGATAACGAAAGTCTCAACAACTTCATGGATTGAAGCGTTAATATAATCTGTGCTGTCAAAAATTTGGTTAATATGGAGACCTGGCGGTAAATTTGCCTTCTGTCTATCAAGAATTTCACGAATGTCGCCAACTGTCTGCATTGCGTTCGCATCAGAAGTCAACATAATTCCGAATGCAACAGCCGGATAACCGTTATATTTTGCAACAATATTATTTTGACGCTGACCGGTCTCAATCCTTGCAACGTCCTTCAAGCGTACAAATGCACCGGAACCATTGGATTTAAGAATTATATTGCCAAATTCCTCAATCGTGACGAGACGACCTTGCACCTTGCCTGTAAATTGCTTTTCTTGACCTTGTGAAAGCGGCATTGAACCAACTGTACCGGCAGCCGCCTGCAAATTTTGCTCATTAATTGCATTGCTGACATCGGAAATAGTCAAATTCAATTCAGCCAATTTATCAGGATTAAGCCAAATTCTCATTGCATAGTCAGAACCGAAGATTTGCACGTCACCAACGCCGTTGACACGTTTAATCTCGTCCATCATGTAAATATCAGCATAATTTTTCATAAATGCGCGGTCATATTTTCCGTCAGGAGAATTGACCGAAACCATGTAGGCCATATCATTTGAGGCCTTACGTGTCGTGACACCTCGATTTTGAACGTCTGTCGGCAAACTTGGACTTGCGACGGCAACATTATTTTGTACCTTAACGCTGTCCATATCGCCGTCAGTACCAACTTCAAAAGTTACACTCAAACTGTAGCGGCCGGTATCATCGGAGTTTGAAGACATATAATCCATGCCTTGTGTACCGTTGACTTGCTGCTCAATGACTTGTGCAACAGTTTCATTGACAACGCCTGCATTTGCGCCGGTATAAGTTGTGCTTACTGAAACTGTAGGCGGTGAAATTTGCGGATATTGCGCTATTGGCAGTTGAATTGCCGCCAATATTCCAACCAGCACGATCGCCACCGCAATAACGATTGCAAATATCGGGCGGTGAATAAAGAATTTAGACATAACTAGCCACCGTCCTTACTGTGCATTTGCCGCCGGTTTTGCAGAATTTGAATTTGATGCTGCCGGTGTTGATGACGTTGAAGTGTCAGAATTATAAGTGCTTGTAACTTCTGCAAGTGTGAATCCCATTTCGCCGGCTGTTACGGTCGTTACTGCAAGATCAACACCTTCCTGCAAATTCGTCAATCCTTCAATAATAACAGTGTCCTGCGGTGTAACGCCTTCCTCAATGATGTAATATGAACCGACTTTGTCGCCAAGTTTAACTGTTCTTGCCTCTGATTTTCCGTCCTTGCCGACAACCATTACAAATGATTTACCTAAGAGCTGCTGCACTGCACGTTGAGGAACGAGAATCGAATTTGGTCTGGTATCGCCGGAAAGTTTAACTCGTGCAAACATTCCAGGTAAAAGTAAACCGCTCGGATTAGGAAAAATTGCCTTAATCGTCAATGAGCCGGTGTTATTTGCCAATTCGCGGTCAGATTCAACAATTTGACCTACAAAAGGATATTCAGTGCCGTCTGAAAGCGTCAATGTAACATCAATATTCATTGCTTCAGATTTTAATGACTGAACATTGAGGAACTTGAGATAATCTGTCTCACTTACTGAGAATTGTGCAAAAATCGGATTTGATGAACCGATTGTAACAAGTGTTGTCTGTCCTTGTGAAGCAAAAGTACCGGTCGCTACATCATCAACTGATAATTGACCGCTCATTGGAGCATATACCATAGTGTCATCAAGGTTTTTGAGTGCCGTCTGCAAAAGTGCTTCATTGGCGGCAGCTTGAGCCTCATAAGCTCTAACTTGTGCTGCCTGTGTGGTTACAACCTGCTCGGCAATAGCACCATCTTCTAACAATTTTTGGTCACGGTAGAGATCTAATTTTGCATTGTTAAGATTTGCTTCAGTTTGCGCTAAGTCCGCTCTTGCCTTTAATACGGCAGATTCATAATTACTTGAATCTATCTTGTAAAGCGGCTGACCTTCTGTGACAAATTGTCCGCCTGTCACGTATTTTTCAACCACGTTACCGGATACCTTCGCTTGCACTTTAACTTCATTTGCTGCCAAAATTTGTCCGGCAAATTCCGAAGTCAACGGTGTGTCGCGTTGTATCACTTTCATTGCTTTTACCTGTGACTTTTGTGCTTGCTGTTGCTGTTGTTCTTCTTGTCCGCAACCTAAAAATAAGATCGAAGTAATTAGCATTATAATTGCAATAATTGTTGCTTTCGATTTCATAAAAAACAAGACAAACCCTCCTACTTTTATAATTATTTTAATATTAACTTATTTAATCTAAAAAGTCAATTCAAAAAATCGTAAATCAATCACTTTTTATATTGATCTTGTTTTAAGTTTAGATCATTGTCAAAATATAAAGATAAATATGAATTTTACTAAGGACGTGAAGAAATGAGCATAAGGCAAAAAATTCATCATGTTGGCTGGAATTGTTAGTATTGCTTTTTATTTTAATAAAATAGTGAAGGCTTTCTATCATTATAAATTACTTTTTTCTGCAGGGTTTTCAAAGATTGCAACATGGCTTCCGGTGTAATTTGATTTATACAATGTGGTTCATCAGCTACACAGCCTGTAAAAAACTTATTCATGTCATCTGAATTTTTACATTCCGGCAAAGCATGTTTAGGCTGTCTCATAATTGACGGCGTGTCATATGGATAGTATCTTTGAGGAAATGACAGTAACAATTCTTCCATGTCATTTGCAAAACTTATAGGCATTAAAACCGGAATTTTCAAAGCTGCTGCCGCGTGCATTAATCCGGTATCATTGCCAATATAACAATCGCAGAGTTTTAAAAATGCTGCACTTTGCCGCAGTGTCAATTTATTCGTAAAGTCAAAAACATTGTTATAAGCAGCAAGTGATTTAACGATTTTTCCGTCCTCAACTTCTGATTCTCCGCCGAGAATGATAAATATAGCCAATTCTTCAGCGGAAATCAAATTAATTAATTGTGCATAATTTTTCGGCGACCACCTTTTACATTTAAGTTTTGAATTGCTGCCCATTACTATGGCATAAATTTTTTTCTGATTAAAGCGATGAAGATTAATTTCAGCTATGCAGTTATCCGCTGGACTCAGCCACAATTCCAACTTTCTATTGTCAATTTTAGTATCGGTGTAATTTTCGAGAGTACAAATAAATAAATCGTTAAGATGAGGCGTTTTTAATCCGGTCAAATCTGCAGTAAATGTTGCAAATTGTGGAAAAAATTTCCAAGAAAAGCCATTTAACGGCGGCGTTCTATAACAATCAATGTACAATTCTCTTACGACAATTTCACTTGCGCCACTCATATACGCCAATAATTGAGTGCTTGGATACTGTCCGAAATTAAAGGCAATGTCAATTTTGCGAATCAATAAATTCCTTACAACTTCAATCATATTTTTGTAAAAATCCAAAACGTTTTTTTCTTCCGGATAGGCGACTACACCAACTTTATCGACATAAGGACAAAGCTCAGCGAGTGAGGAAGCAATTTTATTCGTCAATAAAGTAATGTGTGCTGTCGGATAAATTTGGCGAATTTCACGAATAACGGCAGACATCAAAATAAAATCGCCAATACCGGCGTCATGTATAATTAAAATATTTTCATTACCTTTAATATTGCTTTTACGATAACCTGCATTTATAAAATACGGCTCCATGAAATTCTTTATATTCTTGGCGCTCAATCTTTGTGATTTTATCATATGATTATAAAGTTCATTAAAAGCATTTATTATAATATTGATTCGCTCTTGAGGTATAAAATTTTTTTGCATAAATCCTCCAAAATTTATTATAATAAAATATTCCGTCTTCATTTTGATGAAGGCAGAACTTTCAAAAGAATATTTATATCATCGGTGCAGAAATTTAAAATACTCAACTAAAATGGAACTCTACTTGGATTTATAAACTCATTTATCTTCTTTAAGATACTCTTTAATCCAATTTTTAACAGCTTCACCAATAATTTTTTTACCGTCAATATCAGGATGAAGTCCATCAGTAGTTAAATCATAGCGCAAATAACCGTCAAAGTCTTCAAATTGCAAACTTAAATCAATGAAATTCTCTTGCCGTCTAATCCAATCACAAGCATATTTATAATGAGTTTTCCAATCAAAAGGCGGCATGTCAATAAATTTAACCTTTTTGATAAGCGGCGGATTTACCGGAGTAGGTGTTACAAATACCGGAATGATATTATGTTCCTTGCATTTTTCGGCAAGAATTTTGTAGTTTGAAACGGTATGCCAGCCGAGAATATCACTTCTAAAGTCGTTGACGCCACCCATGATAAATAAAATCTTAGGCGCAAAAGGCAAAACGTCCGTTTCAAATCGCTCAACAAGTTGGTCAGTAGTATCGCCGCTCTTGCCGAGATTTTTAATTGGCTTTTCGCAATAAGTTTCCCAATTATAAATAATCATTGAAGGTGGTACGGTAATTGCACCGCCGCCATGAGTTATGCTGTCTCCAAATGCCGCATATTTTACAGGCGCTTTAACTTTAAATGAAGTTGAATCCGTTTCCTTAGACCAATCCGAAACCGCAAAACCAAATCGGGACATTGCCTTAACACGCCAATAATATTCGCCGCTTTCATTAACCGGATTTGGATCATAAAAATCGTAAACATCATCTTCGTCTTTGGTTTTCGTTACGTAATTTCGTACAATCTCACCGTTTTTTAAAAGCTGCACTTGATAAAAATCAGCATTGCATTTTGGAATCCAAGAGTAAACCGGGTAAAGCGGCGCAAAATCCATTTTATCAAATTCTGTAGTCGTCTTCATTATCAGCGGATTCGTCTCAACTTCAATGATATCCAAATTGTCAGCAAGAATATTGTTATCAAAGTCCAGCGCTTCAACTTTAAAAATTTTGTCTACATTATTGACTTGTAATTCAATTCCATTGATATAAGTTATAAGTTCTTCGTTATCAAAAGTGACTTTATATTTGACTGCATAAGGAACAATCTTCCATGATAATCTCATAATTGTTAAATCGGATTGAATTTCTGTCAACATTTCTTTCGACTTATCCTCCAATGTATTATCTGAAATTGCCTCTGAAGGTTTGGACGGTTCGTCATCTGATTTACTCAATGTCAACGCAACATTAGAGGCCGGCGTTTTGACAGGTGAATCAGGTGAACGTGACGGCGGTGCGGTATCATCTGCCAAAGTCATTGCCGCTGTCATAAAGAAAACAAAAAACGTCAAGAGAAGTGACATTAATTTGATCATGTCAATTCCTCCCAACGTTGATATAATTCATCAATTTCCTTGATTTTATTTTCATGTTCTAAAGCAAGTCTTTTCAATTCTTCGCCGTCAACAGCATTATTAATTTCGTGTTCAATCATTTTTAATTCATACTCCGCCATTGAAATTTGCGCCTCTAACTTTTCAGGCGATTGATTTTTTGTCGATTTTTTAATTTTCGTTTCCTGTCGTTTATTTTCATTTTTTAATTTTTGTTTTGCATTTTGATTTGCAGGAGCATTTGAAGATTGAAAATCAAAATTTTGCTTCAATTCAATTACACGATTTGTAACTTTTTCAAGTAAATATCTGTCGTGAGTGACGATTAATAAAGTGCCGTCAAATTCCGTCAACGCTGCCTCTATTGCCTCTCTTGCCGGTAAGTCCAAATGGTTTGTCGGCTCGTCGAGAATTAAAAAATTTGCGCCAGTTAAAATTAATTTTGCAAGTGCTACTCTGGTCTTTTCGCCACCGGACATTGACGCAATAGGCTTTAATGCAACATCAGAATAAATTTCCAACCTTGCAAGTTCAGACCTTGCCTGTTCTATCGTGATACCAAATTCGTCAATTATTTCGTCAATAGGTGTTGCTGCCTCGTTCAATTCTTCATGACCTTGTGAAAGATAGCCAATCTTAACACGATTTCCAATCTTAACATTACCGCTTTCTATCTTCAAATCGCCTATAAGCAATTTTAAAAGCGTTGATTTTCCGACACCATTTCGACCAATCAAGCCGACCCTTTCCGTCTTACGAATTTCAAGGTTAAAATCAGTGATTATATTTTTAAAATTAAGATTTTCAACCGTTAAAACTCTGTCTGCGGTTTCTGTTGTGTCAGTCAAATTGAGTTTAATTGTGTCGTTTGACGGCGGCTTCTCTATGCGTTCCATTTTATCAAGCATTATTTGACGACTACGAGCACGTTTTGCGGTTGAAGCTCTGACTTTATTGCGTCTAACAAATTCTTCTAACTTTGCAATTTCTTCTTGCTGCTTTTCGTAGGCTTTAAGTTGAAATTCTCGCTGCTCTTTTTTGAGACGTACAAATTTTTCATAATTGCCGACATATACATCAGCATGTTGATTGTCAATATCAATTATCTTGTCAACACAATTTTGTAAAAAGTGCCGGTCATGAGTTACAGCTAAAACGGTGCCTTTATAACTTTTAATAAAATTTTCAAGAAAGTCAATCGCGTAAATATCCAAATGGTTAGTAGGTTCGTCTAACAGCAAAATTCTAGGTTCTGAACAAAGCGCCTTACCAAGTGAAATTTTTGCCGTCTCGCCGCCGCTGAAATTATTAGGATTTTTTAAAAGTTCAGCTTCATTAAATCCTAAACCAAATAGAACTTTTTTGACTTCAAATTCTTTGACTTCGCCAACTGAAAGCAATTCATCAAGTAAAGTCGTCTTATTAAAAGTTGGAATTTGTTCAGCATAACCTAAGTCTTCAGCATGAAAACCGCTTACATTACCGTTATCAAATTCCTCATTGCCAATTATAATTTTAATCAGCGTCGATTTGCCTGTACCATTTTTGCCGACAATGCCGACCTTTTCGCCGTCGTTAATTCTAAAATTGACATTTGCAAATAATAATCTGTCTGCAAATGATTTTGAAAGATTTTCAACTAAAATCATAATATTACTTCAAAACGTAAGTGTAAATAATAAGTCCAATAACTCCAGGTATGCCGAAAATGCCAGCAATCAAACTGTGAATAAGAGTTATTTTAATTGCTATTATACCAGTCCAATTAATAAAATACAACATTACGGCGCCGAAAATTGCATTAATAATAAGTTTAAATAACAGTTGAAACGGCAGTGTCAAGAGATTGACGATCATAACCAAAACAATTATGCCTATTACAGCACCGGCAATACACTCTATCGTTTCCATGTTTACTCCAAAATTCATTAGAAAAAGCTCCTTTAAAAAGCAATACTAATTAATTAGCACGCGATTTTCAATAGCTTTTGCGATTGTTAAACTGTCAGTGCTTGAAAAATCAGTGCCAAGCGGCAATCCTCGTGCCAGTTTTGTGACTTTAAGACCTGCAGGACTAAGCAGACGGGATATAAAAAGCGCCGTTGCATCGCCTTCAACTGTCGGCTCAAAAGCAATTATAACTTCTTTGACGGCTTTATTGCCAACTCTCTGTACCAATTCACGCAATCTTATATTTTCCTGTGTTATACCTGCAAGTGGCGATATTAAACCATTAGTCACGTGATACTTACCTTTGTAAAATCCGGCTCGTTCAATCGCGTCTAAATCCTTAGAATCTTTGACGACGCAAATTATTGACTCATCACGATTGTCAGAAGAACAAATATCGCAAATTTCTTTGTCGCTGTCAATCGTATTAAAACAAATTGAACACTCTTTGGTATTCGTCTTGATATTTCTAATCGTGTCAGCGAGATGTTTAACGTCTGAATCTTTCATGTTGACAATGTGATAAGCCAATCTTGTCGCCGTCTTGTAACCAACACCAGGCAGCTTAGTCAATGATTCAACCAACGCCGCCATTGCTTTTGAACTCATATCATTTACCGAAAAGGCCTGCAAGTCCTGGAATACCTTCAAGTGCTGACATTGCCATCGAATTCATATGAACAGCAATTTTTTTGTCAATTTCATCATTGGCGGAGTTAATCGCACTTACAATTAAATCTTGAATAACCTCAACATCACCGTCTTTGATTAATTCAGGATCAATTTTAATTTCTTTAACGTGTTTTTCGCCATCGACGGTTGCAGTTACCATATTACCGCCAACACTCGCGGTGGCTGTTTCGGCTTTTAATTTTGCCTCGTTTGATTTTTGAATTTCCTGAGCCTTTTTGAGCATTTCACTCATATTAATTTTAGGTGGATGTGCCATTTTTAATTCTCCTTCGTAAAAATATTTTTAATCTTGATTGTCATACTCATTTAAGAGCTTGACTTCATTTTTATTTACATTCAGCAACTTCATAACGCTGAAAAGATAATCTCTGTCTTCGTCCGACATGTTGACGCCAAAGAATGTTTTATCATCTGTCGATAAAATTTTTTCCGTACTATCTTCATTGTCAGTTGAAAATTTAATTTTAATTTCTCTATGCAAAACCTCTTTAGCCGCTGCTTCAATGATTGGAATCTGCTCCTTAAACATAAAAGCCATAGTTGGATTTTCACACTTGACAAATAGTATATCAGAATTAAAATCCTTAATTTTTACAAAATCCATACAAGTCAACACGGTATCTGAATTTTCTTTTGTTTTTAAAAAATCTTTAATTGAATCATAAATCTTTTCGCCAACTTTTAATTGATTTTCGTCTGCGATTTGTGTTTCTGACTTTTCAACTGGATTTTCACTTTCAAAATTGGTAGTACTAATTTCCGCTAAATCGCTTTCAAAACCTTCCGGAATATAATCATCACCATATTCTGAATCAAAATTATATTCCTCATCAGCCTCAATTATTTCTTCAACGTCTTTTTCAAGTTTTTTATTGTGTTTAGGATCATTCCGAAAATTTCTAATATCTACAACTTTATCCTTATTTTCGGGCGCTGTTTCAACAACTGATGTAGAGTCTGTCATCTCATAATTTGCAACGTGTTCATAGACAGGAGCAACTATAGGTGTTGACGCAAATTTAAATAACGCCGTTTCAAGAATAACTTCAGGAATGCCAGAACCTTGCATTTCAATAGCAGATTTTCTGAGTTGGTCAATCATTTCGTTGTAAAAAGCAAGTTCAGCGGATTTGCTGTCATTAATTTGAGAAACTATATCTCTGAGTCTCGTTATAATTGACTCAACGATAATGTTGGCAGTTAAGCCGGATTTAAACGCCGTCGCAGTGCTATTGATAATTTTACGTCTGTCCTTTGATTTAGCCGCTACAATAATTTCGTCAAGGTCAGAATCCGAGACGAGACCAAGTGTATTATCAACAATATCAACCGTCAGCAAATCCGAATCAGTCATTGAGTAGCATTGGTCAAAAAAAGTTAAGGCATCACGCATTGAACCTTTGGCAAGTCTTGCAATTTTTTTAACAGCATTTTCTTCGATTGCAAAATTTAAATTTTTAGCAAGATTGATGATATGATTAACAATCACATCTTGCGGAATTAATTTAAAGTTTAAAATTTGACAGCGTGATCGAATCGTCTGCGGCACTTTGTTAAATTCTGTAGTTGCAAGAAAAAATATAACATTCGGTGGCGGTTCTTCAATGAGTTTTAAAATTGAGTTTACCGCTTCAAAAGAAAGCATATGAACTTCATCAATTATAAAAGTTTTAAACCTGGATTGCAAAGGCGCTAAATAAGCTGTAGAAAGTAAACGGCTTACATCTTCAACTGACCGATTAGACGCCGCATCAAATTCGATATTATCAGGAGAACTCTTAAAAGTCTTGCAAGATTCACACTCATTACAAGGAATAGATTTATTTGGCAAGTTTTGATGATTTTCTTTTGCTTTATGTACCGTGTCACAATTTATCGCTCTTGCCAAAATTCTAGCAGTCGAGGTTTTACCGGTGCCACGAGTGCCGACAAGTAAATAAGCGTGAGATAATCTGTCTTGATTTATTGCACGTGCCAAAGAATTACTTATATGTTCTTGACCGACAAGTTGAGCTAAATTTTTAGGTCTTGCACGTGTATAAAGCGCTTCATAAGCCATGATGAATTCTCCCGATATAGAAAAATTTCAGCCATCAGTGCAAAGGATTAGCCTTAAAGCCGAAACAAGCGGTGTTGCAAGAAACTCTCGTTGCTGCACATGCCCTGGCGAGATTGCCAACTCCTTATATTGTTCGGAAAAACCAACCCTCTGCAC
>CAJOHI010000079.1:20614-26102 GCA_905234365.1 uncultured Selenomonadaceae bacterium
AAAAATGGCGGAGAGTGAGGGATTCGAACCCTCGAGACGCTATCAACGCCTACACGATTTCCAGTCGTGCTCCTTCGACCAACTCGGACAACTCTCCGTTAGACTTGAATAGTTTACCACGTTATATTCGTATATGTCAAGAGTTTTTAATTAAAAATTTCTTGCTTACCTATGTAAATATAAAAAGTGCCAATATCTGACATTAAAACAACGCTGTCAAAATCGCTGCTGATATTTCCATAGCGCGGCGGCTCCGGTTCCTCGTCAAGTCCTCTAGTTACCGCAACTTTAACGACAAAATGACCGGTAAAGACATTCAACAACTCAGAAATAGCGTCGAAAGAATCTTCTTTAACTTCCACATATTCGTCATAGCGCTTGGCAAGTTTCACAAAGACATTTTCATCAGCAAAAAGTGCAACAACAACCGGCACTTCGCCAATAATTTTAACGCTGGCTCCAATTTGAAATTGATTTTTTAAATCACTTTGTGGCAATATTACTATAGTTGAATGTAAGGTTTCTGATAAAAACGCATGAAAATTTCTGATAATATCGACAGCAAAAGGAAAATCAATATCAGGTCGGTTTTTCAAATTTTCGTAGTATGTGGTTAGCATTGATTCAAGCGGTGGAATTTGCAATTCGTAATATTTTTC
This sequence comes from uncultured Selenomonadaceae bacterium, assembly GCA_905234365.1. Classification (GTDB taxonomy): domain Bacteria; phylum Bacillota; class Negativicutes; order Selenomonadales; family Selenomonadaceae; genus Quinella. The sequence goes on from CAJOHI010000079.1 coordinate 21,274, forward strand.
GAGAATATTTTCAAGTTTAGTATAATCAACCATGCCATTGTCGATAAGTCCTTGCGCTAACCAAAGCGATTGTCCGTCTTTGAGTTCCATTGCTCTTGCTGCCTGTCTTGGTGTAATTAAGCTGCGAACAAATTCATCATCATCTTTAACCAATTCTGCCGCTGAAACGAGTTGCAAAAATAAGGCTTCCGTAGCCAATTTAGGCTTAGATTTTTTTGAGGTCTCAATTAACTCAGCAATTTGACTTTTAGTTAGAATCTTATTATTAAAAAGAAATTGTCCAAAGTCGTGACTTTTCATAAAATCACTCCTTGACATTAACTAAATTATTTTCTGTCTCCGAAATTGCTTGAGACTGTTCCGCAGCCTTTTGTTTAGCACGTTTAGCCTTAGCTCGCTTAATTGATTCAATAGCTTTAACAATTTGTTCGTGAGTATAAGGTTTTTGGATAAAGTCAATGGCACCCATTTTAAGCGTTTGCATTAATTTTTGCGGTGTACCGGCAGAGGAAAGCATGACAACCGGAACATCAGGACTAACTTCGCGAATAACCTGCAAAGCCTCAATGCCGCCAACTTCCGGCATAACAATATCCAAAATTACACCATCCGGCTCTTTTTCCAAATCTTTCATAATGGCTTCTTTGCCATTAGCTGCTTCCGTGACTTCGCAGTTGAGGTTTTCTAATTCTTCACGAAGTTTTTTTCGCAAAAGTCTGGAATCGTCACTAATCAAAATACGCAATTTATCATTATCAACTTTTTTCGGTGTACCATTAGAAGTTTGACCGTCAATACCTGCATTGATATTGTTATTTTCCATCATCTCGTCCTCCTGCTGAACATTACTCATATTAAGCTCACGTCAATAATTTCGAGCCATCTCATTTTTGTATAAAAAACTACGACGTTAGCTCTATTTTAACAAACAAAAGAAACTAAGTCAACAGATTCAATGACTTATATCTCAATAGCTAAACGCCGTATTGATTAATATTTAAAAATTAATTATATCTTCTTGCAAGGTCACTTAATCCAGCATCTTTAGTACCGGTGCCAATCGCATTGAATTTCCAATCGCCGTTTTTCCTATAAACTTCGCCTACAATCATAGCCAACATTCCCTCATAATCGTCTGAAAGATTATAACGGCAAAGTTCAGTATTTGTATCGTTGTCGACAATGCGAATAAAGGCATTTTTTATCATTCCAAAATGTTGCTTGCGTTCAACAGCATCATAAATATTGACGACAAAAACCAACTTGTCATATTGTTCAGGCAATTTATCAAGATTGACAAAAATTTGTTCGTCGTCGCCTTCGCCTTCACCTGTTAAATTATCTCCCATATGTTTAACCGCACCGGAAGAATGATTTAAATTGTGATAATAAACAATATCGTCACTGCTTCTAAGTTTGCCTTCTCTGCAAACTAAAACGGAGGCGTCGCAGTCAATGTTACTCTTTGAACTAAAGATTGACGAAAAAAATCCACCTTTATTTTCCACTTCGTCCCAACCGAGACCGACCATAATTTTTGACAACTTGCTGCCATCTGATTTTGTAAGATTAATTCTTTGACCTTTTTGTAAATTAACAGCCATATTGACCTCCTAATATAAAAAATGCAGAATGAATAAAGCGTTGATGATCGTCATTCTGCATTTGAAATTTATTTAAAGATTTACGCCGAAATTTTTGCCAAGTGCTGCAAGACCGCCTTGCCAACCGTCACCTATTGCGTTGAATTTCCATTCGCCATTATGACGATAAATCTCACCAACAACAAGTGCAGTCTGACCGGAATAATCTTCAGTTAAGTCGTATTTAAGGATTTCTTTATTGTTGGCTTCATCAACGACACGAATATAAGCATTTTCAACCTGACCAAAATTCTGTTTGCGTGCCTCTGCCTCGTGAATGGTAACAGTAAAGTCAATTTTTTGAATATCTGCAGGAACTGCGCTAAGATCGACTTTGATCTGTTCGTCGTCGCCTTCGCCTGCACCGGTGCGGTTATCTCCCATATATTCAATCGAGCCGCTCTTGTGTTTAGGCTGATTATAGAAGATAAATTCGTCATCACTTGGAACTTTGCCATTTGCACCAAGAAGAAATGCAGAAGCGTCAAGATCGAAAGCGTCGCCGCCGTCGTACCTCTTAATGTCCCAGCCGAGTCCAACCAAAATTTTGCTCAAACCAGGATTTTCTTTTGAAAGATTAACTTTACCACCTTTAGCTAAACTAATTGACATAAAATCATCTCCATAAATAATATTAAGATAATCTCCATAGCCGAAGCTAGGCGATTTAAGTATCATGTTTATTAATTGAGTTTTCGATGCTAAGACGAATATCACTCAAGCGCTTGTTAAGATTAAGTTGTAATTTTCCCTCAAGCTCATTGAGATTATCAGCATCGAAGTCATAAATTACAGTTGGCGTGCCGTTAATTCTAACTTCGCCGCCAAAATCGTCGCGAAAAATATTATAATAAATGACCAAATCACTATTAATATTGAAGTCGCAATAGTCAATAATAACAAAAGAACCGTTTGTAATTTCCAAAATATTATTAGGACTAATAAAGAGTTCAAAACCTTCCAGAACAGGCGGCAAATTACAACCATACTGCCAATTAATTAATCCTTTCTCTCGAAGAAAGAAATTTTGAGAACCGCTAAAGTCACTTACGGACTTAATAATTTTTTCAAGATTATTATAAAGAACAGCTTTAAAGGTGTCAAGGTTATCGGTAAACAGTTCAGTAAGGCAAAATTTATTGAGACCAAAACCAATTTCAATGCGATACTCATCTGTCTCGGAATGAAGATAAATTCTAACCTTTTGATGAGACGTTTCATCATTATAACTAAAAAGTTCGTAAGTGTTATCGGTTTCTTTAAAAATTCTGTTAAGTTTTAAGCCGCAAATTTCGTCTTTAAGGTTTTTAAAATCTTCTTCAAGATTATCCACTTATAACGCCGCCTCAACGCCATTTTGTTCAAAGACCTTTAAAATTTCCGTTAATTTTGTCTTATTAGGATTATAATCAATGGTAGTTTCGCCGTCATGAGAGTGGATATGAACATACATGACACCGGACAAGCCTAACAACGTTTTTTCGACGGACTTAGCTGAATCAGCGGTATAACCTGCGGCATTGAATTGCAAACGAGTATTACCGCCGGTTTCACCGCAGCCACATTCTTTACACATTAAAAAACCTCCAATTTTTTATTTGACTGAAATCTAATTAATAAAAACCTTTCTACCAACGATTTTAAGCCTACCTTCAATATAAAGCTGAATTGCTCTCGGATAGATAAAATGTTCTTGCTCCAAGACTCTTTCGGCTAAAGTATCTTCGGTATCATCATCTTTGACCTCAACACAAGCCTGCAGAATTATCGGACCACTGTCAGTACCTTCGTCGACGAAATGAACGGTGCAGCCGCTGATCTTGACGCCATAATTTAATACATCACGATGAGCATGAGCGCCTGGAAAACTTGGCAACAGTGAAGGATGGATATTCATAATCCTATTTTTGTATTCGTGGACGAAATTAGGACTAAGAATCCGCATAAATCCTGCAAGTATCACTAAATCAACTTCAGCAGCCTTGAGTTCTTTAAGCAGTGCCGCCTCAAAATCAGCTTGATTAGTGAAATTTTTACGATTGACACATACGTTTTTAATGCCAGCCTTTTCAGCTCTTTTAAGTGCCATAACATCAGGTTTATCAGTCAAGACAACGGAAATATTGGCTTTAAGTTGCTTATTTTTGATAGCGTCAATGATTGATTGCAAGTCAGTGCCGCGACCGCTGCAAAGCACGCCTAAATTAATCATTGAAGACGCCGCCTTTAATTTTGACACGACAGTCAGATTGCACCACCTCACCTATTTTATAATAAACCTCATTGCACTCATTCAAGTATTTGCAAATATCGTCAACTTCGTTAGCATCAACAATCAAAATCATGCCGACGCCGCAGTTAAAAGTACGGAACATTTCATGCCAATCAACATTGCCATAAGATTGAAGTAACTTAAATATAGGCGGAATGGTCCAAGAATCGCCGTCAATCTCAACGCTCAAATTGTCCGGCAAGGCACGCGGAATATTTTCAAAAAAACCACCGCCGGTAATATGTACCATACCGTGAATATTAAATTTCTCAATGAGCGGCAGACAAATTTTAGGATAAAGCCGCGTAGGCGTCAATAATTCCTCAGCAATAGTTTTGCCAAGTTCCTCAATATATTCATTGCCTTTCATCTTTTGACGCTCAAAGATAATTTTACGAACAAGACTGAAACCGTTGGAATGCAGACCACTTGAAGGCAAAGCAATTAAAATATCACCCTGCTGAACTTTATCGGCAGTGATTAATTTTGACTTCTCAACGACACCGACAGCAAAACCGGCAATATCGTATTCGCCGTCTTGATAAAAACCTGCCATCTCTGCCGTTTCGCCGCCAATTAGAGCGCAACCGGATTCTTTGCAGGCATTAGCAACGCCTTTGACAATTTCGGCAACTTTAACCGGCTCCAATTTACCAATCGCAAGATAGTCAAGGAAAAACAGCGGTTCAGCACCTTGAACCAAAATATCATTGACGCACATAGCAACAGCATCTTGACCAATAGTATCATGTTTATCGAACATGAAAGCAATTTTGAGTTTAGTTCCAACGCCGTCAGTGCCGCTGACTAAAATAGGCTCGTTGTATTTTTTGAGTGCAAAGAGACCACCAAAGCCGCCGAGATCGCCGAGCACTTCCGGTCGATAAGTCGCCTTAACGTGATTTTTAATTAAA
>CAJOHI010000080.1 GCA_905234365.1 uncultured Selenomonadaceae bacterium
TTTGATTTCTGCTTACCTGCCTTTCTTAGTATTTGCCTAACACTTATTTGAAACCGTCACGATTCACTCAGTCCGGAGACTTATTGTCTCTAAGTGTCGCGCTGCGAAAAGGGTTAGTGTACATCCATCAAGGGATACCCCAAAAACGTTTCTAAGTCGGCATTTAACTTAGTCGTTGATTTTAAATACATTTTTGTTAAAGCGGAAGTCTAACCGCTAAGACTATTTTAGCGGAACAGATAGGCAAAGGCAACATTTTTTGTGGCTTATATCCCCATAGCTAAAGCTAGGGGTATTTCGTCACGTTTCGATAAAGACGAGTTGTCCTTCACGCAGCAAAAAATTTTACTATTCTGCTGCGAGTTTTGGCGTCATAACTTTGATAAATGCCGCCAACAGTATCAGGAAACTCAAATTTCATGTACGTCTCTCCTTATTTAATTTTTACATTTGTGATATTATCATAATAATTTTTATGTTGAGGTAAAGATTTCTTGACTAAATAATAAAAGATTTCGTTACCAGTAATTCTGCAGGAAAAAGTATCAGTAAGTCGAAAAGTATTTTTAAATTCAAATGAAAGGACTTAAAATAAATTAAAATGAATCAAGAGCAAATATTAAATTTCAAAAAGTGGCGATAAAATTTACAGAGCAGCAAAATTGTTTATCGTCGCTAAGAAAAGCAATTAAAAATTTTTTGTATTACATTTTTAGTTTAACAGCAAGCATAGTAATATCATCAGATTGTTCGGCCTCACCTACATGTTTGGATAAGTCATCTTTGACATTCTTCAGTATAGTTGGCAGGTCGGCTTTTTTGTTTACTTTATTAAGACATTCTGATAAACGTTCTTCTCCGTATTGTTTGTTTTCTACGTCCATTGCTTCCGTTACGCCGTCAGTGTACAAATATAAAATATCTCCGGATTCTAACTGCATTTCCTGCTGCTCAAAGTCCATATCGTCCATCATTCCCAATACGATATTTTGTTTAACCTGCATATATTCAAATTTATCACTGGATTTATGATAAACCATAGGTGGATTATGTCCTCCATTCACGTAGATAAATTTGCCGGTATCTAAATCGAGCATTCCCATAAATACCGTTACGAACATCATCTCATCATTGCCTTGACAAAGTTGATTGTTTGCTAACATCATAACTGCCGCGAAGTCGTCAGGATTATTCATCATTGTTGCGAAGTTTTTGAGGATAGTTTTGCTGCGACTCATAAAGAGTGCTGCCGGAACACCTTTACCGCTGACATCAGCCATAGTTATTACTAAATGCTTTTCGTCCAGCAAGTAAAAATCGTAAAAATCGCCGCCAACTTCTTTTGCCGCATTCATTATCGCGTAAATCTCAAAGTCATCTCGATTGAAATCAAAATTATGAGGAAGCATAGATATTTGAATATTAGCTGCTACATTTAATTCGGTGGCGATTCTCTCTTTGTCAGCGGTCACTTTCATCAAATTCTTCATATATCTCTGCAATTCGTCGGTCATAGCATTGAAACAATTTGCCAAATGTTCAATCTCATTACCGGTTTGAATATCCAGCTTTTTATCAAAGTTGCCGCTTGCAATTTCTCTAACTCCGTCTGACAGAGTTAATAACGGCTTCGTAAATTTATCAGCAATTTTTCGACCTACAAACGGTATTAAGGCGATTATCAAAGTAAATGCAAGTAATATTGCAATCATTATTAATTTGATTGAGTTATTTAACATACCGACGAATTGATATGTGCTGTCCTCTATTAACTGGTTACTTATTTGCAGAGGCAAGGTCACTTCCGATTCTTCGATAACTGCTCCAAAACTCCAGCCTTCTTTTTCAAGTGGTGTATAGGCTAAGTAGTAAGAGGTTCCATCAATATTAACTAAGTTGAGACCAGTTTCACCTGAGGTCATGCGCTGTACTGCTTGAACTAAGTCTTGATCTTTATTATCAAATAGACTCGGGTCATTATCTAAGTTATTATCATAATCGACAGCAAAAGAACCTTCAGTCTTAGGAGAGAAAAGAACTTGTCCTCGTTCATTTAAAATAAATCCAAAACCTGTTTTGCCAATTTTAGTCTTGTTAATAATATCGCTAATGTTCTTCAATGTTCTTCCTTCGCCGACAACTCCAGCAATTTCACCGTTTGCGTCGTAATAAGGTGAAGCACAGGAGATAGCAAGTCCCCTTTCAAGTGCCAAATCAATAAACAAATCTGTAAAAATCAGTTTCTGCTCGCTCATTGCCTTCTGATACCAAGGACGAGTTTTGTAATTGAACGTGAATGGACGACCATCAACTATTCGAACATTCGCAACAGTGTCGGTCATAATGCAGAAGCCATTCTTCGATACGACATATGTTGAAGCGATAGTATCATCACCCTCGTTTAATCTCATCATAAAATCTTGAAGGTTTCCTGTCAGACCAACTTCATATGCCAATTCTTCGCGAGATACATTTGATTCATAAATTATTTGTGGTGTGATCTTGCCTGTAAAAGCCAAGTCTGGTTCGGAGGTGTATCGAGGCGAATAATTTTGAGGATTTTGCAGAATCGTCGTCATCTCTTTTGAAAGCATTGTTACGTCCCAAACAAAGTCATTGAAGATATAATTAACTTGGTTTGCTCTCTCATGTACTAATCCTTGCAAACTTGCCGTTATAGTTTCCCTTAAAGTTTCGCTGCTATTTTCTTCGGCTGATTTTCCTATTTCAACCCCAATTTTTAATGCATCTGACTTTATCCTTATCATTCCGAAGAATGCGATTCCACCTGCCACTAACAAAGTTATCAAGCTACAGCTTAATAATAAGTATAATAATTGTTTCCTTATTCCAAGCCGTTTAAGTTTCAACTTTACACCTACTTTCATAACATTTCTATTGTACATAAAATAATTTACTTGAAAAATTCTTCATTGCCATTAATTACATATAATTATCATTTAACTTAAATTTTAGCAGAATAGATGACAAAACCGGTAAAGATTTCTTTACTATTTTTTATAAAGTCACTGATTTTATTTTTGTCTAACAAATATTATAATGTCACTTAATCTTTTTATCATTTAATCATATTTTATATTTGATGTAAATAAATTTTTACTACAAAGTTGTTTCGAATTGATTATTATATGTATTGAATTTTATAAGGAGGTTTTATTAATTGCGTTTTAATTTTACTCACAGTAACATCACGGTTACTAATTTGGAACGTTCCTTAGAATTTTACAAGCAAGCACTTTCGCTTACTGAAGTTCGCCGACGCGATTTTGGTGATTGCATTATGGCTTACCTTCAAGATGACAATCATAATTTTGAATTGGAACTCAGATGGTATAAAGATTCTAGGGCACGCATTAATCACGGAGATAATCTCACTCACCTTGCTTTTACTACTGATGACGTTCAAGCTGCTCTTAAAAAACATAGAGAGATGAAATGCGTCCATTTTACTGTTGATGAACTTGATATCTATTTTATCAAGGACCTCGACGAATATATTATTGAGATTATGCCTGAAAACTTTTTTAATGAGGTCAAATAAAAATGCAAAATATTTACGAAAGGTTGGATTTAATTGGCTGGTTTAAACATTAATGACTTGCGATTTTAAACTTGATTGAAATGATTTTGCCTTATCAATAGGTCCTGTGTCAACAGTTGTCAAAAACGGTGCATTCGTGCCGGTTGAAGGTCTTTCAATGGTTGCGGGTGCTGTAACTCAATGGAGCAATGAAGACATGTTTGAGGATACCTTCAAAGAGGATTATTTCGACTTCGATGATTTTGCACTCCTTACGCAGAGTGCAGAAAGTGTCATGTCATAAGGTACTTTTGATGAGCTTGCCTCAGCGAATGTTGACTTCATTGATGATAACTTCGTAGCTGAGGAAAAATAGGAGGAACGTTATAATGGCTTTAAATATTACAAACTCAACGGCTAATACTTTAATTACCGGCACGGCTGAAAATGATTCGATCATTAACTTGGGCGACAATGTGACGCTTAACATTGTCAAAGAAATTCGCGCTATCAATGCCATTGCTGGATTAACCGCAGGCTATGATTTATCACTTTCTAATCTTACGGAAAGTTACCTGCCTGTTTTGCCAAGTTATCTTGATGAAGTGACCTTCACAACTGACGGCAGAAAAGGAACGTTACAACTTGACAGTGCAACGAATATGACTGTCAACGGTGATAACGAATTTAATGCCAATTTTGATTCCAACGGCAATGTCGCCAGTGTCAGTGGTTTTGAAGGTACTCTTAGCAGCGAATCTTTCATCACCATCAACGATACTTATACCACTTATTATGTTTACAATGCAGGTTTAGAGGCTTATAAGGCAGCAACCGTTGACAATAACGATGTTTACTATGATAACAGTGATTCCGATATAACCTTGACACTAACCGGCAACGAGATAGTCATTATTGGTGATGACGCAACCGGTGACAAAATCGTAACGGCAGGCAGTAGTCGCGCTACCTTAGAAAACTATTCAACGACGGCAAATGTTACACTTAAAAGCGGAACTAATAACGATTATATTGTTGCGGCAGGCGGCGAAAATGAAATTATTGATTTGAGCAGCGGCGGCAAAGATACAATTTTGGCTGTCGACGGTGCTTCAGTCGAAGGTTATAGCGCAGCTACCGGCGCAATGTTCCAAACAGATACTGAAACTAAGGAAAACATTATAAATGCTATAATGAATGGCGACCTTTACGTTAATAGTGATTATTTTGGTCCTTCGAGAGATAAACGGGTTAATCTCATTGATTATGATTACAGTAAGGGCACGTTTGCAAAGTTTAGAACTCTTAATGGTGATGAACAACTGTTTGCCTGGAGTCCTCAAAGTGGCGGCATTGTTGACGGCAGTGATTATTCGGAAAATCAGATAATTTTCGGTATTGCTCCGGACGGCGGTTCGACTTTGACAGGCGGCACCGGTGATGATACTCTTTATGTAAGTGACAGCGACCTCGTAAATATTTCGGGCGGCAACGATTCAATAGTAATTGACCACATCAATTATCCTCGAAATGTCAATAACGGAACTGTCGTTGACTTTGGCAGCGCTGCACTTTTAGGAAATACCACTATCACCGGCTTTAACAACAGCTTTATTAATGATTCTGACTATTTGGTATTGGAGAATCGCAGCAATTTAAGCATGAATTTTGTCAACGGAAAATTACAACTTACTAACGGCTCAAGTAACTTGCTCTTTTCAGATATTAACGATACCGCAAACTTTATAATAAACACTGAAGGCAACCGTACTCGTTACAACTTTTTGAAAGATAATTCAATCGTTAATGTTGATAACGATTATGGACCAAGCACCGAATTTTATGGAACACCGAAGGCAGATAATTTAGGTAAACTTGATAATGATACAGGCGTTGACTTTACAAATTATGATGAGACGCTTTTCGTAAATGTTGGTGACACTGTAACGGCAAATCAAAATCACTTTTATGATATTGAAAGTATCACCGGTGGTCGCAATGATTCTACGCTCATTGGTTCTGATGATTATAACGTTTTAATTGCAGGTGCAGGTGAAACTTCCATTTTCGGTGCTGGTGGCCGCGATTCGCTCTTTGGCTACGACGGTTCTGATGTTGAAAAACGTGGCAGTACAACATTCTTTGTAACAAATGCCAGCGATATTGATACCATTGCCAACTTTGCATTTGGTGTTGACGAAACATCTGATAAATTAAATACTTATGGTAGCGACGTTTTAAATTCTTACCTCGACGGAACCGCTTTGCATATTAATTTGGGCGATGGCGAAGCAGTCATTAACAATGCTAAGAATCAGATTTTACAGCTCAATGTTTCCGGTCAGGATAAAATTGTTGAATTTGGTAGTGACCTTACCTATAACGATTCCATTGAGGTTTATGGCGATGCGAATAATGAACACAATTCCATTAGTGTTTCGTCTTCTTTGGAAAGTGATTCAGTAGAAATTTATGCCAACGGTTTTGACGGCAAGATTTATTTGAACGTCGATAAAATTAATGCTTCCAATTCCGATAAAATTGCAACGCTTGTTGGAGGTGCTGAGAGCGACTCTATCACAGCTTCAAAAGGCAACAGTTCACTTTGGGGCGGTGAAAGCGGCAATGATACGCTGGTAGGCGGTTCAAGTGCAGATGAGTTCTTCTACCTTAAAGGCAATGGCAAAGACTATATCAGCGGCGCGACAAGTGATGATGTTATAAATCTCATGAATATTACTCTTGACGATATTAAATCAACAAGTATCGAAAGAAATTCATTGATTGTTAATTTCAACGATGATGGCAAACTTTCGATTGGCGGCAATGCTAATGTAGTATTCCAGCTTGCTGACGGTTCACAGTGGCAAGTCGATAGGACTAAAAAGAATTTCACCGCTAAGTAAGATAATTAATAAAACGGTATAAAATTAGTTAAAAAAATTGGTGCTTCCGCTCAAGGAAAAAATCTTGAGAGAGGCGCCATTTATTATAAAAATTATTTATTGAATGCGTCATTACTTTAACTTTAGAGGCATTAACTTGCTGTACAGGTTGATTTTTTCCGCAGCCAGCAAATATAAATATTGCAAAAACAAAAAGAATCACCATTGAAATAAAAAATTTGCTTGATTATATTGACATTTTTCGACCGCTTCTTTATTATAAAGAGAATTTAGTTCCAATATATTTACAAATTTTAATATATTTATGCTAAATAAAAGGTAAATTTATCTTTACTATGAGGAGTGTCTACATGCAGCATTATCATCAAAAGGAATCAATTCAAATATGTAAGCAAATGATTAAGGCATTTTTTATTGACAAAAATGTTGATAGAGTCCTTAGCTACATTAATCCTAAAAATTTCACTTGGATTGGTCCCGGTGAGAATGATATTTTGACCAATATTGATGATATAAAAAATTACTTTAAGGATCATTGCGAAATAGTTACAGAAGCTTACAAAATTGTCAGCGAAAAATATTCAATAGGAGTGTCTTCATGTGATAGCTGTATAGTAATTGCTGAAATAATGTTTAAAGGAATTAAAGAACGACAAAATTATAGATCGTCATTACATTTTTCATTCTATGTTCAACTGGTAAATGATAAATTACTGATATCGCATTATCATGTTCATATACCAATAAAAAAAGCATTGTTTGACAATTCAATGCAATTTATGATTAACAAATCGGTAAAAAACCAAAGTGAATTGATAAAAATGGACTTGCCATATCAAAGTAGTCTATTGCATAACTTTTATGATACAAAACATATGCCTATGAAAAGTTTTTGTTATGAGGAAGGATTGCCGTATTGTTACGTTAATCCATTGTTTGTAAATTTAGTCGGGTATAAAGAACTTAACGAATTTATAAAGCAAGAAAATTTTTCATCATTGGCACATATACATCCCGACGACCAAGAAAAATACTTGAAAAAACTAAAAGAATGTTTCCCGGAAATGCTGACTTTAAATGTATCGCAAGAATGGCAATGGCATGCCTCATATTACATAACATATCGTACGCGAACATTTAATAATGAAGGAAGTGAAGTATTTGAATGGGGAAACCTGTTTACATTGAATGGACATCCCATTGTCAATAGTTTTGTATTGCCCTTAAAAAAATCTCCTGCCACCTCTCCTATTTTTTTGTCAAATACCCCTGCCTCGACTATGGGTAGCCCGGATACAGCCTTATCAAATCAACAACATTTGTCAACAATTTTTGATGATTGTGGCGTTTACATAGGCAACATGATAGTTATATATCCAAAGTATCACAAATTGCTAATCAAGGAAAACTTAATTGATTTAACGCCGATTGAATTTAAATTAATGCTGATGTTGGTAAAAAATATAAATAATCCTATTGACTCGGAGAAAATTTATAACGATCTTTGGAATGACCCAGAACTAAAGGTTACAAGTTTCACGTTAAAGACGCATATCAGCAACCTTAGACATAAATTAAAGCAAGCTTCTGACGGATTAATCAATATAGTACATGCTAAAAATAAAGGTTATTTCCTGTCCATACCACAATTTTAGTCATAAAAAAATTAATTGCCAAATTGAGGCAGTTATTTTTTTGTTGTAAAAATTTCTTTAATATTATACCGATTCCTCAAAACTCACAGCTTCTTCAACCGGTTCAACCAATGAGGATATTACTTTGCAATTTATTGACAAAAAGACTGCTCTGACACCTAGAACTTTTACATTTATTTCTGTTAAAACTTTTGAATTAAATAATATTGAGCAACAAAAAAATAATCCAACGGAAAATATGATTTACTCGTTGAATAATACAAATATTCAAATTCAAGAGCCAAAATTAAATAAAAGTTGTTAAGTGCGTAATAACAAATCAATTTCTTTAAAGAGTTCCTCAACTAATTCTGATTCAGGTACTTTGCGAATAATTTTACCTTTTCGGAAAATAATTCCTTCGCCGTCAGCTCCAGCAATTCCGACATCAGCTTCACGAGCCTCGCCTGGACCGTTGACGACGCAGCCCATAACAGCAACAGTTATATTTTGTTTAACAGTTGCTAATTTTTTTTCGACTTTTAATTCTAGTGCGACCGCAAGTCGGACAGGCAATTAAAGTTGCACCGTAGTTTTTGAGACCCAATGATTTTAAAATCTCGTTGGCAACTTTGACTTCAACGACAGGATCACCAGTCAAAGAAATTCTGACGGTATCGCCAATGCCTTCTGCTAAAAGTGCGCCAATGCCAACTGCAGATTTAATTACGCCGGTGTTGACGGTTCCGGCTTCAGTAATTCCAAGATGCAGCGGATAATCAACTTTTTCGCTCATAAGACGATAAGCCGCTAAAGTCAATGGTACATCATGCGCTTTAAGAGAAATTTTAATATCGTAGAAGTCCTCAGCTTCTAAAATCGCAACATGCTCTAAAGCAGACTCAACGAGCGCTTCAGCCGTGACACCGCCATATTTTTCAAGTAACTTCCTACTTAATGATCCGGCATTAACACCTATTCTGATTGGAATTTTTGCCGCCTTAGCTTCCGCAACAACACTTTTAACATGAGCAGCGCCACCAATATTTCCAGGATTCAGTCTCAACGCCGCAATGCCTTGATGAATCGCCTCAATCGCCAGCTTGTAATCAAAGTGAATGTCAGCAATTAACGGCACCTCAACCGCCTTGATAATGTTGCCTAAATTCTTCGCCGCGCTCATATCCGGTACAGCTAGTCTAACTATATCACAGCCTGCTTCAACAAGTGCTTTAATTTGAGCAACAGTTGCTTCGGTGTCTGTTGTCTTCGTGTTCGTCATTGACTGTACGGAAATTTCAGCGCCGCCGCCTATAGCAATTTTGCCGACGTAAATTTGTCGAGTTATTTTACGTTTAAACATTTAAATGCACCTCTTGTGGCAATTTTAAATGTTAATTGCTGAAGCGTCAAGAACAATAATTTTTAAACGGCAAAAAATAACCAAAAAATTGACAACCTTTTACTGCAATGTTAAAATGTTTTAAATAAAACTTTTATGTTTTTATGAGAGGAGCTACTTAAATTGAGTAACAGAGTTGTTATTACTGGTATGGGTGCAATTACTCCAATAGGAATTGGCAAGGAAAATTTTTGGAAGGCATTGCTTGAAGGTCAAAATGGAATTAAACGTATAACTCATTTTGATCCGACTGATTATCCTTCACAAATTGCCGCTGAAGTTAATGACTTTATGCCGGAAAACTTCATGGACAAAAAAGAGGCAAAACGCATGGATAATTACACTCAATTTGCGCTTGCTGCTTCAAAACTTGCCGTCGAAGATGCAAAAATCGACCTTGAAAGTGTAAACCGTGACAGATTCGGAGTTATTATTGGTTCAGGTATTGGCGGGATTGAAACTTTACATTCACAATATGAAAAATTCTTTGATAAAGGACCGTCAAGAATCAGTCCATTTTTTATTCCTATGATTATTCCGAACATTGCCGCCGGACAAGTTTCTATTGAGCTTAAATTACATGGTCCGTCCATTTGCATTGCAACTGCTTGTGCTACAGGTACAAATTGCATTGGTGAAGCATTTAAACTCATTCAGCGCGGCGGAGCTGATTTAATTTTAGCAGGTGGCACTGAGGCGAGCATTTCACAGGCTCCTATCGCCGGATTCTGCGCTATGAAGGCACTTTGCACTGATCATAATGATGATCCTGCTCATGCGTCAAGACCATTCGATAAAAACCGCAGCGGCTTTGTTATGGGTGAAGGCTCGGGAGTTGTCGTACTCGAAAGCCTTGATCATGCCAAAGCACGCGGTGCCCATATTTATGCCGAGATTATCGGTTACGGCAGCAATTCCGACGCCTATCATATTACAAGTCCTGCACCTCAAGGCGAATTTCAAGCAAAATGTATGCAGCTTGCATTAGACGACGCAGGTGTTAAACCGGAAGAAATTGACTATATCAACGCACATGGAACATCAACTCACATGAATGACGAAGGCGAAAGTGCAGCAATTAAAACTGTTTTCGGTGAACATGCCAAAAATCTTTCCGTATCATCAATAAAGTCAATGATTGGTCACTTACTCGGTGCAGCAGGTGGCGTTGAATGTATTGCAACAGCGTTGACGATTGAAAATAATATAATTCCGCCAACAATTAACTATGAAACGCCTGACGAAGGTATGGATTTAGATTACGTGCCTAACAAGTCAAAAGAGAGAGTTGTCAATAAAGCTATATCCAATTCATTCGGATTCGGCGGACACAACGCCTGTATTTTACTCTCGAAGTTTTCTGATTGACGGCAAGGTGATTTTAATGGCAGATTCAATGGAAGCATTTTCATATCCGGCAAAAGTCACAGATTTACATACTTTGCCTTCAATCAAACCGCGTAAAACTGTAATATCAAATGAGCGCAGAAATGAGTTATTAAAATTCTCAAAAAAACTCGGCGTCGAATTTAAAGACCTTAACTTTCTAAATACGGCATTAACTCATACTTCTTACGCCAACGAAAAAGAGCGTCAAATGGACGACAATGAGCGCCTGGAATTTCTCGGCGATGCCGTTTTGGAACTTGCTTCAAGCACTTATCTTTATAATAATTTTAAGAGTCTTTCCGAAGGTGAACTGACCAAGACAAGAGCAAGTATCGTTTGTCAAGATACTTTGGCAAAACTGGCAAAAAAATTGGAACTCGGCGATTTATTATTGCTTGGTAACGGTGAAGAAAGCAACGGCGGCAGAGAACGAACATCAATTCTTGAAGACGCCTTTGAAGCTATAATTGGCGCAATTTATCTGGATCAAGGCTGGGTAATTGCACTTGATTATGTAATTCGTCAGCTTGCGCCTGAGTTCGAGAGTGCAAGAATTGGAAATTATCGTCGCGATTATAAAACAGTGCTGCAAGAAATTGTTCAGCAAAATCCGTTGCGGAAAATTACTTACGTTGAACTTAGCGTCAATGGACCTGACCACATGCGCTTATATGAATATGCAGTTGACATTGACGGCAAGATTTACGGCAGCGGAAACGGTCGCAGCAAGAAGATTGCGGAACAAATGGCAGCTAAAAAAACACTTGAGTTAATAAAAGATTCTAATTTTAGTTTGGATTAATTTTGTAATTAAAAAATCGTCCGGAACATTTGAAATCCGAGACGATTTTTTTGCATTATTTTAAACGTTTCATATTTTCGATTGTCAGAACATCATATTAATGAGATTGCCGACTGCAGCATAATTTGACATATTGCGGTAAGAAGTGCCGGTATAAATTGCCGCCGTTGAAAGGTCTTTGCCAATCAAAGTTTGTGCTGACGGAAACAAACTGCTACGTTGTCCGTTTGCAACTGAAATATGATCGTCAGCCTTTCCGGCAAGTCCGTCTTTTCCGAGAATGTCTGCAACTCTGCTGTAAAATTGTTTGTCAGTATCGCCGTTTTCAACCGCCTTTGCATAATTTTCGGCGTCTTCGGTGAGAACTTTTGCTAATTTTTCTTCGTCAACCGTCATTTTGCCATCACTGCCGACGGAAATTCCAACTTGTTGATAATTGGCACGGCGATAAGTGGTATCAGCAAAAAGCGTATTCATTCTGCCGACACGCTTTGAAATATCGCTGTTGCTGGAGAAAAAGTCAAGAGTATCGTTATAATCTTTGACAAAATCTTTAACCGCGCTTATTGCGTTTTTAAGACTGTCACTCTGCTCTTCGTCAACGCTTTCTTTGGTCGTCAATGCTGAAGTTCCAACGTTGAAATTTTGATTTTTTAAGGCGTCAGAAGATTTTTGTAAGTCGCTCAAAGTGTTGTCAAATTCGCTGTAAAAAGTATTTTTAGTCTTGTCGTACGAAGATACAAGCGCACTGACATTTGAACTTATCATACTGAGACCAGACAACGCAGAATTTGCATTTGACTCATAAGAACTATAAGCAGACCAAAGTTTTGAAATAGAATCATCTCTGTTAGAATTGCCTATCAGCGAAGTATTGGAATTACTAAATAACGTTCCATTTGCGGAAGCAGACTTATAAAGCGAATAAGTACCACTTAACATACTATTAATAGTTGGCATCTTTATCACCTTCCTTGAAAAAAATCCTACATTAATCACGAACAAAAACGAAATTAAATAAACTCTTCCTTTTGTATAATTTATCACTATTAAACTGAATTGTCAACGCCTTCTGCAAATAAAAAACGGCAGGAAATCTATTAAAAAGACTT
>CAJOHI010000081.1 GCA_905234365.1 uncultured Selenomonadaceae bacterium
AAGAAAAAAGCGAATTGCCATTTATAATTTTGCTTGACGAATTGGAAGATCCTCATAACTTTGGCGCAATTCTGCGGACTGCCGATGCGGTTGGTGTTCATGGCGTTTTAATTCCGAAGCGTCGCAGTGTATCGTTAAATTCAACTGTTACAAAAACTTCTGCCGGTGCTATCGAATACGTCAAAGTTGCACAAATAAATAATGTTGCTCAAACTCTCAAGCAACTCAAAGATTTAAATTTTACGATAATAGGCAGTGACATTGAAGGCATTGACATTTATGATAAGTCAAATTTTGCTGACTTTACCGATTCAATAGTTTTAGTAATTGGCAGCGAAGGCAAAGGTATGCGCCGCCTCACTAAAGAAAATTGCGACTTTCTCGTAAAAATTCCAATGGTCGGCAAAATTAATTCGCTTAATGCCTCAGTTGCTGCTGCCGTTTTGATGTATGAAATTTTTCGACAACGGAAAAAACAAATTTAGTCACTTTGCCAAACTTTACCACTTAAAATATCAACACAGGAAATTTTACCTTTCGGCAAAAATGAACCGGTATCAATTATTGTTATGCGATTTGTCAATCTGATTGGCGTATATCTGTCAGGTATCAGATAAGGTGTCGGCGTATGACCAACAATTACTTCAGCCGTGCCGGTATAGTTCCGATAAAATTCTTCGCGAATCCAAAGCAAATATTCATCTGTTTGATCCTCAAGAGGTAAACCGGGCTTTAAACCGGCATGACAAAAAATATATTCTTGATCGTCTACAAAAATTTGATGATACAATGGACGCTGTTCGATAAATTCAAGTGCTCTTTGTAAGGCATCAGGTTCGCGTTGAATCCAAATTTCCAATTCTCTTTTTGAAGCGCTGCCACCATTCGGCAACCAAATTTCGGCTTCTTCCTGTCCTAATAAATAATAATACAACATCATTTGCTCATGATTGCCTCGCAGTGCAATTACATTTTTCTTCTCGCTCATTTCCATTGCCCAACGAAGACAACGCATATTTTCGTCACCGCGATCTATATAATCACCGAGCAAAATCAACAAATCCTGCTCAGAATCAAAATTAATCTTATGAAATACGGAAAGCAATTTTGTGAAATGTCCGTGCATATCACCAATCACCAAAATTTGTCTATACTTCATCAATTTACCTCGTTTCACATAAATAATCAAAAAGCGCAGTTAATAGATCACTTTTTAATTTTAGTGACTAAGCTGCGCTAATTTTTTAATTTAATTAAGAATTATTTTTATCTGCGAACAAAAGTTTTCTCAACTACATCACCGACAGCACCAGCAATGCCGAGATTGCTGCCATTTTCAATAAATTCAACTGCACCGGCATTTCCGGCTGTGACCATAATTCTATCTGTTGCTTGCCAAGAAAGCGTTTGACCGGCTTCTGCCGTGCCTTCATAAGCAACCCTACCATCAACAATAACTCTTGCCCAGCAGCGATCGTTGAATTTTGCCTGTAAATTTAAACCTTCCACTGTTGCTGCAGGTGTCGAAGCTGAAGCAGATGTTGCCGATGATGATGATGATGAATCCGGCGTTTGTTGCGATTGTGTAGGTGGATTTTGTGCCAGTTCTTTGCCTTCGATATTTGTAAAGTAATACCATAAACCGCCGGCAATCGCTACAATTAAAATTATTGCTGCCACTAATAAACCGCTGTTTGAGCCTTCACTGCGATCCGCAGAACGAAGCTTTATTTCAGGTTCAGAATGTCTTTGCGGTGTAACTTCCGGTATTGTTTCTGAGACTATCGACGCTTCGTCTGTCGGCATATTATTTGGCGGTGTTTCTGTAGATTTTTTTGAGGATTCCGAAGTTATTTCAGCTACAGGTGGCGGTGGTGCAACTTCATTAGAAAATTGATGTGACAATGACTCCCCATCAAGCTTTAAAAAATTACCGTAATTTTTAATGAATCCCTTAGTATAAACATTACCAGGAAGTTTATTATATTCACCATTTTCTATTGCTTCAATATACAAAGCGCGGATACTTGTGCCTTGCTCAATGTCTTTTATTGTAAGTTTTTGACGCTCGCGTTCTTGACGCAAGATATCGCCTACCATTTCGCAACATCTCCTCTCTTTTTGCCTATTATACACGATAGTGTAAAGAAAGACAAACATTTTCATAAAATTTTAATGATAAATATTTTTAAGCTGATTATGGTTATAGAAATTTACAAAACTCAATTAGATTTTACCAATTCAATAGCATATTTTGTAAATAATGAAGGTATTTAATTAAAAAAAGACACCTCCGAATTTGGAAGTGTCGAAAAATATCCAAGTGACTATTTTTCATTGTTTTGATTATATGTTATCAACGAGGTTGGTTTATTTATAATAGAACTTGCATTGTAATTGGTGTTATAATTTGTGACTTGTCCAAGCACACTTTGTGACTTATCCTGCAAAATCGAATCAATGTCGTCTGTAATGAAGTTATCATCTTGAGAGAACAACTCAGCAAAAATTCTTTCTTCGTAGTTGGCTGAAGTTTTTCTCTTTCTGTAGATCATTTCAGCATCATTAGTATCAACAACGGTAACAGATTGACTTGCACCACCTTGAACGATAATTTTGCTTTTACCAACAGAGAGAATCAAGTCATTACCGCTGTAGTTGACACCAGTAACAGCAGTATTTTTGCCAAGTTGAATAATGTCGCCTTCACTTGCAGAATAAAATCTTCAAAAGATTAAATAAAAGTGCTATAATCAAATTAAAATTGCAATAACGTTAGACAACGAGTTAAGTTAATGCCATTGAGCATAATAAATAAAAAATTTGAGGTATGCAATGAACAAATATGAATTTAATTTAAAAACTGATGTAATGTACCTAAAAGGTGTCGGACCAAGAAAAGCCGCTGCATTAAATAAAATGAATATCTTTACATTTTACGATTTTCTGACACATTATCCGCGTGATTATGAAGATGAAAGAGAAGTTACACCAATAAACAAATTGGTGCCTAATGAAGTTGCGATTGTCGTCGGTCGTATTTCAAACATTGAAAGTCGAAAAGTACGTAACAACTTAACAATAATCAACGCTATTTTATCCGATAGGACTGACTACATTCAACTGACCTGGTTCAATCAAGATTATCTGAAAAGTAGACTTGAAAGTGGTATGAGACTTGTAGTAAAAGGTAAAGTCAATGAACCTTTCGGTCGAAGTAATTTACTTTCAATGGCAGTACAGACTTTTGACATTTTAGGAGAACACGAAAATCCTGATTTGGGAATCTTTCCAATTTATCCGTCAACAGCAACTTTAAATCAAAAGTTTTTCCGAACAACAATGCGTGGACTTTTAGACAGAATGCCGGAAATGAGAGAAATTTTACCGCAATCAATTTTGCAGGAAAATGACTTAATACCTTATGACGATGCTATAAGGGCAATTCATTTTCCACAAAGTCGTTATGACCTTTCACAGGCACAGTACAGATTGATTTTTAACGAGTTGTTTTTAATACAATACGGCTTAATGTCAATGAAAAAGCAAACGCAGGAAGACGAACTCGGAATTAAACACAAAAAAAACGGCGACTTAGTGAAAATCGTATTAAATTCGTTGCCATTTAAGTTGACAAATGACCAATCTAAAGTAATGGCTGATGTTGTGGCAGACATGGAAAGTAAATCGCCAATGCGTAGATTGATTCAAGGTGATGTCGGTTCCGGCAAAACTGTAATAGCAATGCTGGCACTCGTCAAGACGGTTGAAAACGGCTATCAAGGTGTATTCATGGCGCCAACTGAAATTTTAGCGGTACAACATTTTGAAAAGTTCACAAAGTTACTCGAACCTGTCGGAATAAAAATAGGTCTCCTTTCGGCACAAGTTACACGAACTAAAAAACGCCGCGAAGAAACCTACGAAAAAATAGCAAATCAGGAATTTGACATAGTTATAGGAACTCATGCGCTGATTGAAGATAATGTAATATTCAAGAAATTAGGACTCATAATCACTGATGAGCAACACCGTTTTGGAGTTGCACAAAGAGCAGCACTTGAAAAAAAATCCGAGTCTACGCCGGATATTTTAGTTATGACTGCTACGCCAATTCCACGAACTATGACGTTGACGGTTTACGGCGATCTTGACGTTTCACAGATTAAAGAGTTGCCGCCAGGTAGAAAACCGATTAAAACTACGGTGAGACATAAGGCAGGTCGTCAACAGGTTTACAACTTTGTCAGAAAAGAACTTAAAGCCGGTCGGCAAGCATATGTTGTCTGTCCTTTGATTGAACACAGCGAGAGCGAAAAAATGCAGCATGTAACCTCAGCAGAAGAAATTTTTGAGGAGTTAAGCGAAAGTATTTTTAAAGATTTTAACTGCGCTTTGCTTCATGGCAAACTTAAATCCAAAGAAAAAGATGAGATTATGGAGGCATTTCGCAGCAATAAAATTAATTTGCTCGTTTCAACAACGGTAATTGAAGTCGGCGTTGATGTTCCGAATGCTTCAGTTATGGTTATCGAACACGCTGAGAGATTCGGACTTGCAACGTTGCACCAACTTCGCGGACGTGTCGGTCGCGGCAGCGATGAGGCCTATTGCATTTTAATTTCTGATACTAAAGCCGAAATTAGCAAGGCACGATTGGAAATTATGGAGACGGTCAACGATGGCTTTAAACTCGCCGAAGAAGATTTAAAGATCAGAGGACCTGGACACTTTTTCGGTGAGGCACAACATGGCTTGCCAGATTTAAAAATCGCCGATATATATCGTGACGTAAACATTTTGGTTAAGGTCAGAAATGTTGCGGAAAAATTTCTCAATGAAAAAAATAATGCCGCAGACATTGAGCAACTCAATGAGAGTCTTTCAATAGCCTACGGCGATAAGTTTAAACAAATTACCGATATTTAATTTATATTAACGTTAATCTTTTTCTTTCTCCGCTTTGTGTTCTTCGATAATTTTTTCAGCTAATTTATCTGGCATAGTGTCATAACGAATGAATTTCACGCTATAGGAACCGCGTCCTTGTGTTTGTGAACGAAGGTCTGTAGCATATTTATAGAGTTCAGCCGCTGGAACATGAGCCTTAATTTCGGTCATGCCTTTGCCTTTCGGATCAGTTCCAAGAACTCTGCCGCGTCTTGAATTGAGGTTGCCGATAATATCACCCATGTAATTGTCAGGAACTAAAATCGTAACCTCGTCGATTGGCTCAAGCAAAATTGGACTTGCGGCAAGGATACCTTTCTTGATTGCAATAGAAGTTGCCATTTTGAAAGCCGCTTCGCTTGAATCAACTGGGTGATAACTGCCGTCATAGAGATTGACATTGACATTGACAACAGGATAACCTGCGATAACGCCTTCAGCTAACGTTTCGTTAGTGCCTTTTTCAACTGCAGGGAAATATTGGCGCGGAACACTGCCGCCGAAAATACTTTCAGAGAAGTGATTTCCGTCGCCTTCTTTGTTTGGAGAAATTTTCAACCAAACATCACCATATTGACCATGACCACCGGATTGTTTTTTATGCTTACCTTGAACTTCAACAGATTTTCTAATCGTTTCGCGATAGTCAACACGCGGCTCACCAAGAACCATTTTAACGCCAAATTTACGCTGAATTTTGTCACCAAGTATATCAAGGTGAACTTCACCGACACCGCTCAAAATGGTCTGCTTAGTTGCAGGGTCTTTGACAAGTTTAATAGTTGGATCTTCATCTTGCTGGCGGCGAATTGCGCTAATAACCTTATCTTCTTCGCCTTTCTTGACTGAACTTACAGCCATTGCAAGCATTGGTTCAGGATAATCCACACGCTCATATTTAATCGGAGCATTTTTTTCGCAGAGAGTATCACAAGTAACGGCGTTGGCAAGTTTTGAAGTAACAATAATGTCACCGGCATGAGCAACTGTCAAATTGATCTGTTTTTTGCCTTGCATTGTGAAAAGACCACTGATTCTTTCCTGACCTTCTTTGCCGTCACCGAAAAGTTGATATTGAGCATCAGCCTTCATATCGCCGCTGATAACTCTGATATAAGACATACGGCCAACGAAAGGATCGACCATAGTTTTGAAAATCTGTCCGCTGAAAGCGTCAGTAACTTTGCGTTCAATCGGTTCGTCATTTTTTGGATTAATTCCTGTATAAGTCTTAGCGTCAGGTGCAGGAAGTTTATCAACAACAGCATCAAGAAGTTCTTTAATACCAATGTTTTGCAGAGCGCTGCCAACGAAAATAGGAAAGATATCACGATTTTTTATAGCGCCGACAAGACCTTTTATAACTTCAGCGTCAGTGAGTTCACCTTCCTCAAGGTATTTTTCCATAATTTCTTCGTCGCCTTCTGCGGCAAAGTCAACCATTTGCATATGTGCTTCTTCAACTTCGTCTTCAAGTTCAGCCGGAACATCTTTTCGGTTTGTTAGATCAATTATACCTTTGAATGAAGACTCAGCACCGATTGGAATTTGAACCGGAACGACTTTATTGCCGAATTTTGCCTGCAAATCCTCAACGCATTTATTAAAATTGGCATGCTCTCTGTCCATCTTGTTGATAAAAAACGCGCATGGCAAATTAAAGTTTTCACAAAGTGCAAAGGCTTTTTCCGTCTCAACTTCAACGCCGGCAGGTGCTGAAACAATCATTAAAGCGCTGTCTACTGCAGAAAGTCCGCCTAAAACTTCCCCAACAAAATCAGGATAACCAGGCGTATCAATAAAATTGATTTTTACATTTTTCCATTCAGTGACGGCAAGACTGTCGCTGATTGTCATTTTTCGTTTTTCTTCTTCCTGCTCATAATCGAGTACGCCTGTGCCGTCATCTACTTTGCCGAGACGCTTTGTTGCACCGGAATTAAAAAGGCATGCTTCGAGCAGGGAAGTTTTACCGGTCTTTCCATGTCCTACTACCGCTACATTGCGAATATTGCTAGTTGTATATTCCTTCATTCAAATTACCTCCGAAATTTTTTGATAATTACAATTATATTATTCTATCTGATGTCAAATATTCCTGCTTAAATTAATGCGTAATTCACAATGAGCAACCAGTAAATTAACTTTCAAAATAAAAAACGCCTTGCCATTTAGCAAGACGATAAATTTTTTATATTACGCTTCTGCTTTTATATCTTATTAAAATTGGAATCATGCAACCTCGTTGTAGCTTGCCTGTGCCGCGTCAGCCGCATCGTAACCGATTTGAAGTGCCTGCATATTCTGTTCAATAGTATGAGGTGGTACACGATGTGCAACAGCAGTTTTGATGGTCTCAAAATCTACAATTCCAGTAAGTCTGACGAGTGCACCGAGAGCAACGATATTTGCAAAAAGTGATTTACCAAGTTCTTCAATAGCCAATCTTGTAATTGGAATTTGAACAACGTTTTTGCAATCCGGCACATCTGGCACTAAGTCTGAATCGATAACAAGAAGTCCATCTTCACTAAGGTCAGCATGATATTTATTCGCCGCCTTTTGAGTCATTGCAAGTACAACATCTGGCATTTTGACATGTGGATGGAAAATCGATCCGTCATCAATGATAACTTCAGACTTTGACGCACCACCGCGTGCCTCTGGTCCATAGGATTGTGACTGAACGGCGTTTTTGCCTTCTGCAACTGCAGCTTCTGCAAAGATGATAGCAGCAGTGATAACACCTTGTCCACCTGAACCTGAAAGTCTTAATTGTTTTCTCATTGTTTCCATCTCCGTATCTATCTAAAAAAGTTTCTTTTAATTTTCTGTTGAGTTTGCTTGCCTCAACCTTATGGCTATAGTATACCAAATTTTACATAGATGTCAATACTTTTTTGTTATGTATACAAAATTTTAAAAATAATTTCTGAATTTATATTGAAAACCAAATTTGCGAATAAATTATCATACTTAGTGCAAAATAAAAAAAGCTGTTTAGTAAAATAAACAACTTTCTAAGATAACTTTAAAATCGGCATAACCTCCAGTTACCAGCTCGTTGCCAAGCAAGTGAAGAAAGGCGCAAAGGTGCTTAACTACTGTGTTCGGAAAGGGAACAGGTGGAACCACCAAGCGATATATACCGAATATATAAACAGGGAAGAAAAACAAGACGACATATTAGTACTGGTCAGCTAAACATATTACTATGCTTACACATCCAGCCTATCAACCTCATAATCTATAAGGTATCTGGGAGAGATAATATCGAGACAAGTTTCACGCTTAGATGCTTTCAGCGTTTATCTTTTCCGCTCGCAGCTACTCAGCTTCTGCACCTGGCGGCACAACTGATACACCGGAGGAGCGTCCA
>CAJOHI010000082.1 GCA_905234365.1 uncultured Selenomonadaceae bacterium
GAAGCTAATCCAGGCACATTATCAACACAAAAATTAAAATTGTTATCTTCGTTTCGCATTGCTAATTGTGCATTCCGAATTAGTCTTGGTGTTCAGAGTTTTAATGACAATTTGCTAAAAATTCTCGGAAGAATACATACAAGTCAACAAGCTATAGAAGCCGTAGAATCAGCAAAAAAAATATTTAATAATGTCAGCATTGATTTAATGTACGAATTGCCGAATCAAACATTAAAAGATGTTGATGAGTCGTTGAAAATCGCAAACAATTTAGAAGTTAATCATATTTCAATTTATGGACTTGAAATTGAGCCTGAAACGGAATTTGACAGACTAAATAAAATCAACGAACTTAATCTGCCGACATCTGAAGAAGGCGATAAAATGTACGATTTAATCACGAGTGAATTGCCAAAATTTGGATTTAATCGTTATGAAATCAGCAACTTTGCAAAAATTGGCTTCGAGAGTCAGCATAATTTAGGTTATTGGTCAGATATTCCTTATCTTGGATTTGGTGCCGGCGCTCACAGTTATAATAAATTTTTGCGCTGGTCGAATGTTTCAAACGTCGATAATTATATTAACGCCATTAACAATGATGTTGAGTTTAGGCAAGTTGAAGAAGTCGTTACGAAAAAGACCGCAATGGAAGAATTTTGTTTTTTAGGTCTCAGAAAAACTGAAGGCATTAATATAAAAACATTCAAGGAAAAATTCAAAATCGAAATTGAAACCATATTCAAAGATGAGATTAAAAAACTCATTGATAAAAATTTACTTAAATCAGAGAAAGATTTTTTACGATTAACTCCACTCGGAATGAAATATGGTAATTTGGTATTCGCTGAATTTTTACTTTAACTTGCAGGACAGCTTTAGAGGTTAAAAATTCCTTGACACTTAATACAACAGCGTGATAAAATTTTATCAAATGGAGGAATATTTTATATGCTTGAGATAAAATCGCTGCACGCCGGCGTTGATGGCAAAGAAATTCTTCACGGAATAAATTTAACTGTAAATCGTGGAGAAGTTCATGTGATTCTTGGTCCTAACGGTTCCGGCAAATCAACTCTTATGAACTTAATTATGGGTCATCCAAAATATGAAATTCAAAGTGGAACTATAAAATTTGAAGGACAGGAATTAAATCTCCTTGCACCTTTCGAGAGAGCCAGACTTGGTATATTTTTATCCTTTCAATCGCCTGAAGAAATTCCTGGTATTACCGTTGAAAATATGCTTAGAGCCGCCTGTCAAGCTGTAACTGGCGAGAAAATTAAAATTTTGCCATTCAGAAAAAAGTTACAGGCTGTCATGCAAGAATTAAAAATAAATCCTGACTCGGCTAACCGTTATATGAATGTCGGATTCAGCGGCGGCGAAAAGAAACGCAACGAAATTTTACAACTTTTAATGCTTAATCCTAAACTTGCAATGCTCGACGAAACAGATTCTGGTCTTGATGTCGATGCAGTTCAAATAGTTTCAAATGGCGTAGCGAAATTTCATAATAAAGATAATGCCTGTTTAATAATCACTCATAATACACAAATTTTAAAGAGTTTAACTGTAGACAAGGCACATGTTTTACTTAATGGTCAAATTGTTGCTGAAGGTGGAACCGAACTCGTTGACGAAGTTTCACAAAATGGTTATTCAAAATTCACTTATTAAAGATAGTCACATGTCGTAACTTCTTTGGAGGTGATTATAATGACTGAACAACTTGAAGGCAGAGTCAATAAACTTGAAAATCGCATGGATAGTTTTGAAGTAAAATTTGAAATGTTCATGCAGGAACAAAAAAGACGTGACGAGGAACAAAAAAGACGCGATGAAGAACAAATAAGACGCGATGAGGATTTTCGTATTGAAATGCGAGATAGAGACAATCAACGTCATGCTGAAATACTTGCACTTCGTCAGGAAAATAACGCAAAGTTTGATAAGATTGACGCAAAGTTTGATAAGATTGATGAAAAATTTGATAAAATTGATGAAAAATTTGACAGATTGAGTAACAAAATTGACGGTATCAGTAAATTTGTTCAAAATTTGACAATCGCTGCAATGGTTGGAATTGGAGCAGCCGTTATTGCTATTGTTTTAAAATAATATATCGCGAAATTTATTTATAACAGAGGAATTATGAGCAAAAAAACTTATATTGAAGATATTGAACGTACATTATACGACATAAAAAATGTTGATAAATCCGTTTATAAATCGCAAGCTGGCTTGACGGAAGAAGTCGTCAGAGATATTTCAAAGCGCAAAAACGATCCTGATTGGATGCTTGATTTTCGGCTTAAATCGCTCGAAGTTTATGAATCAATAAATATACCGAATTGGGGACCTGATATAAGCCGCCTCAATATGGATGAGATTGTAACTTACGTTCGTCCTGATGCTAAAATGGTCGGCTCTTGGGACGAAGTGCCGCAAGATATCAGGGACACTTTTGATCGTTTAGGTATACCTGCTGCGGAAAAGCAGTCTTTAGCCGGAGTTGGTGCTCAATATGACAGCGAAGTTGTATATCACAGTGTTCAAAAACGACTTACGGAACAAGGCGTTATTTATACTGACATGGAAACAGCAATTAAAGAACATGAAGATATAGTTCGTGAACATTTTATGAAACTCGTACCGCCTAAAGATCATAAATTTGCTGCATTGCACGGCGCTGTTTGGTCTGGTGGCTCTTTTGTCTACGTACCTGCCGGAGTCAATGTTAAAATTCCGTTGCAATCGTATTTTAGACTTAATGCAGCAGGCGCCGGACAATTTGAACATACACTAATAATACTCGAAGAAGGTTCCAGCGCTCATTTTATAGAAGGCTGCAGCGCACCTAAATATAACGTCACAAATTTACATGCAGGCTGCGTTGAACTTTTTGTCGGAGAAGGTGCAAGGTTAAGATATTCAACTATTGAAAATTGGTCGCGCAATATGATGAATCTCAATACAAAACGTGCGCTTGTCGAAAAAAATGGTTTGATTGAATGGGTTAGCGGATCATTTGGCTCGGCTGTATCAATGCTTTATCCTTGCAGTATTCTTCATGGCGAAGGTGCAAGATGTGAATTTACCGGTGTAACTTTCGCCTCAAAAGGTCAAAATTTAGATACCGGTGCAAGCGTTATTCATGTTGCGCCGCATACGTCTGCAAATATTAATACCAGGACAATTTCTAAATCCGGCGGCGCCGCAACTTACAGAAGTGCCGTTAAAGTAACTAAAAATGCACATCATGCCAAATGTTCCGTCAACTGTGAATCGCTAATGCTTGATTCTGAATCGAGGTCTGATACTTTGCCGGTTATGGATATTGAAGTAGGCGATGTTGATATTGGTCACGAGGCTAAAATTGGCAGAATCAGCGAAGATGCAATATTTTATTTAATGTCTCGCGGTATTGACGAAGCCGAAGCAAGAGCTATGATTGTTCGCGGTTTTGTGGAACCTATTGCCAAAGAATTGCCGCTAGAATACGCCGTTGAGATGAATAATTTAATTAATATTGAACTTGAAGGCGCTAATTAACTAATAATTTAGATTAGGATATAAATTAATGATGAATAAATTTACTGAAATCCCAATGAGAACTTGGAATTGGCTTAAAGTCAATGAAGCTGTAACAACTGCTGAGATTGAAACTTCTGAAATAAATGTTTCTGCCGGTGAGACACGCAAGATTATTTTGACAAGTTTAGAAGCTAATGAGACAGCTAAAAAAATTCATGTAAAAGTTGAACGCGAGGCAAGAGCTGAGGTTACTTGTGTTGATTTATCTCATTCAAACAGCTTTTGTGAAATCATAATCGAACTTGACGGAGATAATTCCTCTTGTGATTTATTTGCCGCTTATTTTGCTGACGGTGAACGCAAAGTCGATCTCAATTACATAATTCGCCAAATCGGCATTAAAACTGATGCTGTAATGAATGTTAGAGGAGCATTAAGTGGCAAAGCGGAAAAGACTTTTAGAGGAACTCTTGATTTTATAAAAGGCACTAAAGGTTCCGTCGGACGCGAGCGAGAAGAAGTAATATTGTTGTCTGACAGCGTTAAAAATAAGAGTGTACCTTTGATGTTAAGTCATGAAGATGACGTTGACGGACATCATGCTGTTAGTATCGGTCAAATTGACGAAAATAAATTATTTTATTTGATGAGTCGCGGATTAGACATTAATGAAGCAAAACGACTTATTGTTGAGGCGGCTTTTGCACCAGCGCTGGAACGAATTGAAGATAATGATTTAAAAGAGCAGATTAATTCAGCATTAGCAGCTAAACTTAATTGAATATTTAATTTGATGATGTTGAGAGATATATTTATAGATTGAGGCGATTTGTCAATGTCAATGAATGATTATATAAAAGATTTTCCAATATTGAGCAGTAAAATGAACGGCAAGCCTATTGTTTACCTTGACAATAGCGCAACTACTCAAAAGCCGGATTCTGTAGTCAGAGCAATTTGCGGCTACTATGGCGGCTGTAATGCCAATCCTCATCGCGGCGCTTATGAATTGAGCGTCAAAGCAACTGATATCTATGAAAATACGAGAGTTAAAGTCGCCAAATTTATCAATGCAAACAGCCAGCGAGAAATTATTTTTACAAAAAATGCCACTGAAGCGTTAAATTTGATTGCCTACAGTTATGGCTTAAATCACGTTGAAGAAGGCGACGAAATTGTATTAACGATTGCCGAACATCATTCAAATCTTGTTATTTGGCAGCAGGTTGCTAAAGCTAAAGGTGCAGTCTTAAAATATATTTACCTCGACAATGACGGAAATTTAAGTGATGAAGATATTGAAAAAAAGATAACTGCAAAGACAAAAATTGTTGCTGTAACTCAAGTTTCAAATGTCTTGGGACTTATCAACGACATTGGCAAAATTACTAAAAAAGCTCATTCCGTCGGCGCAGTTGTAGTTGTTGACGGTTCTCAATCGGTGCCTCATATTAAGGTTGACATTAAAGCTATTGACGCAGATTTTTTAGTATTCAGCGGTCATAAAATGTTAGCGCCTATGGGTATTGGCGTTTTGTATGGCAAAGAAAATTTATTGAACGCAATGCCGCCATTTTTGACAGGTGGCGACATGATTGAATATGTCGAAGAACAGGAAACTACTTTTGCGGAATTGCCGGCAAAATTTGAAGCAGGCACTCAAAATGTTGGCGGTGCAGCAGGTCTAAGTGCAGCGATTGATTATATTGAGCGTATTGGTTTTGAGGAAATTGAACGCATTGAAAATGAATTGCTAAATTATGCCTTGACGCAACTTAAAGAATTGCCTTTTATTAAAATTTACGGTTGCGATTCAAAGAAAAACAATAAAACCGGGATTATTGCTTTTAATGTTAAAGATGTTCACCCTCACGATGTAGCAACGATCCTTGATTCTGAAGGCGTCGCGATTCGTGCCGGTCATCATTGTGCTCAACCGTTACATAAATATCTTGGATTGAACTCAACTTGTCGTGCAAGTTTTTATATTTATAATTCCAAATCTGATGTTGATAGGCTTATTGAGGCGCTGTCAAAAGTTCGCAAGGTTTTAAGATTGGATTAATTTTAACTTACGAGGAGAAATTTAATTGGTACTTGATGATATTTACACTGAATTAATTGCCGAACACAGCAGAAATGCTGAACATAAACATCATTTGCAAAATCCTACATTCATTGAACGCGGTCATAATCCAAGCTGCGGTGATGAAATTGTTCTTGAATTGGAAGTAGCAGACGGAAAAATTAAAAATGCTTCTTTTACCGGTGTCGGCTGTGCTATTAGCCAAGCTTCAACGGATATGATGATAGAGCTTTTGAAGGATAAGACCGTTGACGACGCAAAGAGACTTGCTGATTTATTTCTTGCAATGATTAAAGGCGAAGTCACTGATGATTCTGAGTTAGAAGACTTGGAAGATTCTACGGCGCTTCAAAATATTGCAAATATGCCTGCTCGCGTCAAATGTGCTACACTTGCCTGGCATACATTTTTAAATTCGATTGATAAAAATGACAATGGGAGTTGAAGTCGTTGTTAAGTGATGTTTGTAAATTATATATAAGTCATGCTTGGCAATATGGCAAGGAATATGATGATTTAATTAATTTGCTGAAAGACCCATACTTCAAATATTATAATTACTCTGATGTAAGTGAATTAAAAGACGACGTTCCAACTCTTAACAGCACTGATAGGGAAATAGAGGAATTTTGTCGCAAAAGAATAGAACCTGTACAAATTGTAATCTTATTAACCAGTAAGTATTATGAGTTTACAGGACCTGTTAGCGTTGAATTAAATATTGCTCAAGAATTAAATAAACCAATAATATCAATATATTCTCAAAAGCATAATGATGTACCGAAAGAAGTTGTCGATATATCAAAGGCGGTGGTGCAATGGCAATCCTCTGATATTATCAGTGCCATTAGAGATAATATGATACATAATGAGCGGAGTTGATAATTTGATAGATAAATTGCAATCGGTTGAAAATAAATATTTAGAATTGGAATCAATGCTCGGAGATCCTTCTGTAATTTCTGACGTTAAAAGATTTACAAAAATTAATCGAGAACATTCATCACTTGAGGCAATTGTTGAGAAATTCCGCACTTATAAAAAAATTTGTGCTGCTATAGATGAAGATAAAAAAATTTTAGATGACTCAGATGATGAAGAACTTAAAGCCATTGCAACCGAAGAATTGTCTACACTTCGCAAAGATAAAGAGTTGCTGGAAAAAGAGTTTCCTATTTTACTGCTGCCTAAGGACCCAAATGATGACAAGAATGTTATAGTTGAAATTCGCGGCGGTGTCGGCGGCGACGAAGCTGCTCTATTTGCCGGTGATTTATTTAGAATGTACAACAGATACGCTGAAAGGCAAGGCTGGAAAGTCGACATAATGGATTCAAATCCAACGACGATTGGCGGCTTTAAGGAAATTGCCTTTGCCATTGAAGGTTACGGCGCTTATAGCAAACTTAAATACGAAAGCGGCGCACACAGAGTACAGCGAATACCTGTCACGGAATCAAGTGGAAGGATTCATACTTCCGCCGTAACGGTTGCAGTTTTGCCGGAAGCCGAAGAAGTCGACGTTGTGATTAATCCTAATGATTTGCGAATTGACACTTATTGTGCAAGTGGTGCCGGCGGTCAATATGTAAATCGAACAGAAACAGCGATTAGAATTACACATTTGCCAACAGGAATTGTCGTTCAATGTCAA
>CAJOHI010000083.1 GCA_905234365.1 uncultured Selenomonadaceae bacterium
CCTGTCGAGTTACTTTGGTCTAAAATGAAAGCGTATCTTCGTAAGTGGAAAATTCGCATTAAAAATTATCTACCCAATGGCATTTGTAAGGCTCTCTCTTTTTACTCAATCCGATTGTGTCAGCTTTTTTTCAACTTGTGGCATTACTACTACTGCTATTTATTCTAATTGCTATAATTATCGTCTGTCTAAAGTCCTATTTAATTTGACTGAATCAGACTATCAATACTTGATTGACAATCAAGACACTATCGGTTTTGTCGAAATGAATAATCATAAAAAATTCGGGGAAATCGTTTCTCATCTCAAAATTGATATTGACGTGAATCTTTTTCCATTTCTGAACCATTGAATCAATTTGACAGTGCCGTCTTATCTGTTTACATTAGCGAATGGCTTGCTAACAATAAAATTTTTACTCCTGCCATTATTTTTCGTAGTTTAACCGGCAAAGTTGGTAGAGGTGACGCTGAACCCAGTAAAGACCAACTCGCCGCTATTTTTCATTCCATAAATAAACTTATGCGTCTTCAACTCACCTATAATATGGCGGATATTTGTGAAAAACTCAATTATAACGGTGGTAAGCCTGAATTGTTAGTTTCTACTTTACTTCCAAGTCACTACATTAAGGCTTCTACCATCAACAGCAAAGACACTACTACTATCTATTTCACCACTGAATCACCTATGTTAAAAATCGCAAGGCTGAAGAATGAACAGCTTCTAACCTATGATGTCAGTCTACTGGACGTTCCCAATCAGCAAAACACTCCTATGAATATCGCTGTCAAAAACTACGTTATTTGCATAGACTTACGCCCATCATTACTTTTGAAGATGTGTTCAAAAAATGCAGGATTGACAACGCTCACGGTGAAATCAAGCGTCGCGCTAGAGAAACTACTATTGCATTTATGAATCACTTGAAAAGTCAATCGGAAATTTTCAATTTTGAAGTCACAAAAAAGGCAATGCTTTTTATTCCGTCAAGTTCTCCTATACTAAAAAATCGCGTCAAATCAATATTGCTAATTGAGAATGTTGATTTGACGTGCACTGCCAATATGGTAACATTCCTTACTAAAAAAAGTGCCTTCAAGCCTGTCATAATGCGGAAAATCGTACTTCGTAAAGAATTGCTTAGATATTGTAAATGTAATAAGTATCGTAAAGGGAGAGTGAAAAAAGAATGAATGCTTTTATATACATGTATACAATGAATATCTTAGCTGCATTTTTCAACTTTTAATGCAGAGTAACAAAAAAGAGATGAGCTTACAACATTCCGGCAGTAAGCGATGTCTCTTTTTTTCGTTGTTCCATAAAGTTTGGCTTGATGGCATGATGAAAATGAGAATTGTTGTCGATGTGTTCATTTTGGACACATCTTCAGCGAAATTTCACAAAATGAAATTAGAAATCACCGGCAAGACTATGTTGCATTAACCAAGTTTCTGCTTTTTCTACAATGTCAGTAATTTCATCACCATCTTGGTTAATTAATTTTTCTGCAATCCAACTTTTCCCTTTGCCTACATTGTTAGCATAGCGTTCGGTAGCGTAATAATTGTTTTCAACGCTGAAAGCCGGATCAGGTTGAATCAAACAAGAATTATATGCGTCAAGAACACCAGCGACTGGCATTCCATTTTTAGCGATGTTTTCATATTTTGAGTAGTCGGCACAATGTAAAGGTCCAGTAAGTTTATAAATCTCAATAACTTTCGGTAAAATTTCTTTTTCCTCATTACTTAGAGGTACAAAATTTTTCATATGCGCTGCATTATCTTTTACTTGTTGTAATGACGACATACCAGACAGTACGGCAATTACTCCGTCAAGACCGGCGGCGAAACGAATAGCCCAAGACGCAGTTGATAAATTCGGCTGGAATTTTCGCATTAAATCTTCAGCTTCTTTTGGAGCTTTTGCTAATGTTCCACCTTTAACCGGCTGCATTATGACCACTTTCTTACCGTGATTGCGAATAACTTCATAACAACGACGTGAGCGTACAAAATAACTGTCCCAATCATAATAACTGACTGGAATTTGTACAAAATCTGTTTCAGGATGTTCAGTTAGTATTCTGTCAAGTAATTCTGGTGAATCGTGGAATGAAAAGCCTAAATTGCGAATTTTACCCTGTTTCTTTTGTTCAGCAGCAAATTGGAATAATCCAAACTTTTCTGTCACAGGATCATAAAGCGGTCCGCGTAATGTGTGAAGTAAATAATAGTCAAAATAATCGACGCCGCAGTTTGCAAGTTGCTGTTCAAAAAATTTTGGTGCATCATCTTTACTTTGTACAAGAAAAGTTGGCATTTTAGTTGCAAGTGTGAAAGAATTTCTTTTATGACGTTTAACCAATGCTTCGCGTGTTGCTGCTTCACTCTTACCGTTGAGATAGACATAACTTGTATCAAAATATGTAAAACCGGATTTTAAAAATTCATCAACCATTTGACAAACTTGTTCATGGTCAACATCGTAGTAATCATCTGGACTAAAAACAACATCAAACCGCAAAGGCAGATGTTCTTTTTTATTTCTGTCGATAATCGGCAGTCGCATCATTCCAAAACCAAGTTTTCCTGTTGCCATTAACTTTCACCACCATTCATTTTGGTCGCCTCAATGAGTTTTCTTCAAATATTGCAAATCGCCGAACCAGTATGAAGCGGTTGTGCCGCCATCAATAAGAAAGTCAGCACCGTTGATAAAACGACCACGACTTGACATCAAAAATTCTGCCAAGTCACCGACTTCATCAGGAGTACCGGCTCTTTTTGCAGGTGAAGCCTCAATCATCTTGAGGTAACCATCTTTGCGTGGTCCGTGAAGTTCATCATTTGCGAGCGGTGTGATAATAATTCCGGGACTAATTGCGTTAATTGTTGCGCCACGTTTGCCCCAAGCCGTCGCTTCATACATTACGCGAAGTCCGTTGCAGCGTTTGGAATATTGATAAGCCTTGAGAGTATCAGTTATTGCCTTAATAAATGGAAGTTCAAGCAATTCTTCAGTTGGTGAGGTTGCCAGTTTATAATTTTCATCTTCAGTGAGTGCGCCGAGTCTGTGACCGCTTTGTGATGAAATTATAACGCCGCTGCCACCTTCTGCGATGACTTTTCCAAATTCTTCAAGTAAGACCGATGTGCCGTACAAGTCAACTTTCAAAATTGCGGCAACCGGAGCTTGAGAAGGTGAAACGCCGGCAGCATTGACAAGATTTTTAATTTTACCGAATTTTTGAGCGTGTTCAATGAGTTTGAGGATTGATTCACGAGAAGAAATATCAACGACAATCGTCGAGGTCTTAAATCCTGCATTTTCTAAAATTTTTGCTGCTGCGTCTGCTGCTTCTTGACGCAAATCTGCAAGTACAACGTGTTTATCAGCTCCAACTCTGCGAATAATTGCCTGTCCGATTGAACCGCTACCAATCAAAACTGCTACATCTTTCATCTTATTGCACCTCTGTTAATTTTTATGAATCAAATTCGAGAAATAATTTTTAAATTGTTCCATTCCCATTTCCATATATTGGTCGTACAGTTCTTGACAAACGCTGTCAGTTGGATAATTTATTTTGTCCTTTTCGTCAGTTGCCGCTTCAAAAATGATTTTTGCTGCTTCTTGCGGATCAGGAAATTCATCATTGCCGGCAAGTAAATATTTTCGCTGATTTTCCGCTACTTTTTCATAGCCTGTAAGATCATTTAATGGCGTCTGGAAATTGGTTTTAGTGCCACCTGGTATCATTGCTTTGACAAAGACGTTAAATGGCTTCAACTCATAATACAATGACTCAAGCATACCCTGTTGAGCACGTTTGGCTGCTCCATATGCTCCGTCGCGTGGCAGTGCGATTATCGCCGCAAGTGATGTTGTAGTCAAAATTGCTCCGGCTTTACGAGCCTTAAAATGTGGTATAAATTGCTGTGTCACGAACATCGTCCCAAAAACATCAGTTTCAAATAATTTGCGAATTTCAGACTCCGGGATTCGTTCATTTTTTCAACGTCAAAGGCAAGCTGCAACCTCCAAGTATTGCGGATTCCAGCCGCTATCATTACGATAAAAACTACAAATAAGGATTTTTTCATCTCAATCAACTGAAATTAATTCATATTGAGGATTACCCATTTTTTGTTCAGCCATTGCAGAAAGTTGACGCAAGCCGTGACGTGATTCAATTCTTTCTCTCAAGTCTGCGCTGTCTATTGCCGAATAAACAAAGTCACAACACGCCTGATCTACTGCCAAAATGTCTGTTGAGGCACAAATTCCAATATCAGCCATTGTCGGTTCTTTTGCGCTCGTTCCGGCACAGTCACAGTCAACGCTCAAGCGACGCATAACATTCAAAAATACAATGTGTTTGCCGAAAAAGTCACAAGTAGCCTTGCCGCTGTCCGCCATATTCTCCATAAATTTTTCGCGTTCGTCCATTGCTCCGCCGTGCCAATCTGAACCTTCAGGCGGAGTTTGTTTTTTAAATCCGTGTACTTGTCGTTTTCCGACTTTTCCATCAGCACAGCCGATAGCAATATTTTTGAGTGAACCGCCAAAACCGCAGCTTGCGTGACCTTTGAAATGCGTCAAAATAACAATTTAATCATAATTGATGATATTTTTACCCATTGAGACTTCCGGCAGATGAATATAATTTCTCACAGGCAAACTGATTCCGCCGTCAGCGTCCATAATATCAACATCGCAGAATGTCCAGCCGTTAATTTTAAGCGTTTCGCGATGTTTTTCGGTGCTGTCTCTGTCACCTGGATACATTGTATTGGTATCAACGATACTTGAATTTGGAATTTGCGTTTGAAATTTTTGAACCATATCACGAGGCAAAATATTCGGTCCGTGTGCTTCACCTGTATGTAATTTGATTGCAACTTTTCCATAAATTTCATCATTAATGAGATTGTAGAGTTTAATGAGACTGTCGGCGTTGATATTCTTTGTAAAATAAACTTTTGCCGTCGAGCCTTTTGCTCCATTTTCAACGAGTTTACTGCCAACAACTGGTGCTTGAGTTGTTATTTTCAATGATTTATTTTTGGCAGCCTCACTAATTCCAAAATTTCCTGCTGCGACTGCTGCCGCCGTCACTCCTGCTATTTTGAAAAAATCTCGCCTTGTTATTTCTGCCATTTGGAACACCTCCATTTTTTCCTATATATAAAAATTCTTCTTTATTTTAACAATTCGATTTTCAGCGGTTATTTATAAGTTTTCCTTATGAAATTAATTCTGTCAATTTTATTTTTCGACGGTCTCTATCCATTAATTTTATGCCCAATTCGTTTTCGAGTGCTTGTATTTGCTGCGATATTGCAGATTGTGAGATATAACATTCTTCAGCGGCTTTCGTGAAATTTTGATATTTTACTACCGCTTGAAAATATTTCATTTGTTTTATCATTTTGTCTGATTTCCACCAAATACTTCAAATTCCATTGAATCAAGTTTTTTATCAATATCAGCGATTTCTTTTTTTGTGAGTTGAATATCACCGGCACCGAAATTTTCTTTCAATCGCTCGATTTTACGACTGCCTGGAATTGGAATAATATAATTTTTCTTGCAAATCATCCACGCAAGTGAAATTTGAGCCGGAGTTGAATTTTTTTCTTTTGCGAGTTTATTTAGTAGTTCTAACAATTCTTGACTTTTTTGCATTCCTGATTCAGTGAATTGCGGCATCATATTGCGATAATCATCTTTTTCAGTGAATTTTGTTTCTTTTGTGTATGCGCCTGTCAAAAGTCCGTTCGCCATTGGTGAAAATGCTACGAATGATATATTTAATTCTTCAAGTGTCGGAAATAATTTTTCGTGCCAGCGTGCCATCATTGAGTAACGATTTTGAATTGCCGTTACAGGACAAATTTTGTGAGCACGGCGCAAATATTCTTCATCAACTTCAGAAATTCCCCAAGATTTAATTTTGCCGGCTTTTATTAACTCATTCATAACATCAGCTACGACTTCCGGCTCAACTTTTGGATCAATCCTGTGCTGATAGTACAAATCAATCACTTCAATGCCAAGACGCTTTAAACTGCCGTCAATAGATTTTTTTATTGTTTCAGGAGAACTGTCAGTTTTGAGTGAACGATCTGCATTGTGCTGAACGCCAAATTTTGTAGCAATTACGACTTTATCGCGAACATCTTTTAACGCTTCGCCAACTAATTCTTCATTGTATGAGATTGAGCCGTCAATATTTTCGCCTGTATAACATTCAGCAGTATCAAAAAAGTTGTATCCAAATTCGCAAGCCTCACGAATTGTTTTAATCGCTTCAGATTTTTCGGTAGCCTTACCGTAAGCATGAGAAAATCCCATACAGCCAAGACCAACAGGATTTACATAAAAATCAGTTTCTCCGAGTTTTCTCTTCTCCATTCATCGATTCCTCCTAAAAAATTTTTTATTTACGAAATTATATTTAAATCCATATTCATTTCGTTAAAAGAATTTACTTCAAATTTGATTTTTCCATTTAGATATCCTGCATCAAGTTCGGTTACTCTTCCATTTGCCCAATTATTTGTCATTCGTTTGTCTGTTATCCATTGCAAATATTCACATTCTACACCATAAATCACTGAAAAATAGAATTGTGTATTGTATAATTCTGCTTTTTGTAAATATATTTTAAATTTTTTTATATCAGCTTTTATTACATCTTCTGTTTGTTTATCAGTTTTATCTTTAAATTTCAATTCAAACAATGCTATAACGTCAGATTGATAAAAAATTCCTTCTGAATCAATTTTAACAATTACCATATCAGCACGATAAGAAATTTCTGGAAATGTTGCTTCTGTGTAAATTCTCAAATTATTTTCTTTTAAAATATTGCTTAATTTTCTACGTAAATGATAGTAAAAACTACATTTTATATCATCTTCATGCCAAAAATAATTATTTTTAAAATCCTCTTTGATATTTTTCAGCCATATTTCTTTAATTGTTCTGTCAATTTCAATCAATAATTTTTTCTTTAACATATAAAAAAATCTCTACTATCTTGATTTTAAATATTTTATTACTTTTGCCTTTTTAAATCAAGAAAGTAGAAGTATTTATTATTCAAATAAATTTTTTAGCCCAAAATGAGACTTCAGACTCGGAATTTTTTGAATCTGCTCCGTGAATTGCAATTCCATTCAAAATTTCAGCTTTCGGACAGATTTTTTTGAGATAACTTATACTTCCACCGAGTCCGCTGCCTTCGTGAGTTGCAAACGGAATTATTTTCTTGCCGCTGAAATCATATTTTTCAAGAAAAGTGCTGACTGCCATCGGAGGCACTGACCACCAGATTGGATAACCAAGAAAAATTTTGTCATATTCGTCAATGCT
This sequence comes from uncultured Selenomonadaceae bacterium, assembly GCA_905234365.1. Lineage (GTDB taxonomy): Bacteria > Bacillota > Negativicutes > Selenomonadales > Selenomonadaceae > Quinella. The sequence goes on from CAJOHI010000083.1 coordinate 7,390, forward strand.
TGCAAGATAATTTTTCAATTCAGGACGTGCTTTTTGTTGAATCTCAACTTTTGCAACTTCTGTGCATTCAGTATAATCAATCGGATAATCTTTCACAGTATCAATCTCAAAAAGGTCTCCACCGACAGCCTTTTGAATAAATTCTGCAACTATTTCAGTGTTGCCCTTTGCCAGATTTTTAATGTCACCGTTGACATAATTTTGTCCTTTGCGCGAATAATACGATATCAAAATTTTTGACATATTCATCACTCCACAAAATTATTTTTTAATGATTTCTTTGTATTTTCTATAC
>CAJOHI010000084.1 GCA_905234365.1 uncultured Selenomonadaceae bacterium
GCAAAGTTTATTAAATGGCGTTTTGACCAAGATGTTATTGAAGCACTTGAGAGAATCGCTTGGTGGAATTGGGATATTGAAAAGATACATGACAATTTTTATTTGTTCAATGATCCGAAAAAATTCGCAAGCAAATTTGATACTAAAAATTAAGTTCGAGGTGATTAAATGGGATTTTTTGAAAAACTCAAGGATAGTCTCTCAAAGACGAGGGAAAGTTTAACTGCTAAGATTGAGAAATTAATTATCAGTTACTCTGATATTGACGAAAAATGTTTGGAAGACCTTGAGGAAACATTGATACTCTCTGATGTCGGAATGGCAACGACTGATAAACTCATGGCTGCCGTCAGAAAAGGTATTCGCAAGGGTTTAATTAAATCGCCGGAAGATTTAAAACCATTTTTACAAAACGAAATTAGCAATATCTTGACACAATCTGACGTTGAAAATGAAAACGAATTGACACCGGATAACACAAAACCGTTTGTAATTCTTCGCAGGCAAGACTACGACGATTGGAAAATTGGCGGCTTATTATCGCGCACAAGGTAAATCTGTAATGCTTGCAGCGGCAGATACTTTTAGAGCGGCAGCAATCGATCAGCTTGAAATTTGGGCAAGGCGTACAAGTGCAACACTTATAAAACATGACGAAGGCTCTGATCCATCTTCTGTTGCTCTTGATGCGGCAAAATCGGCAAAAGCTCGCGATATTGACGTATTGATTGTTGATACTGCCGGACGTTTGCAAAATAAATATAATTTAATGGAAGAACTCAAAAAAATTAATCGTGTCGTTGGAAAAGGCATTCACGGCGCTCCTCATGAAACCTTACTTGTACTTGACGCCACTACCGGACAAAATGCACTGAGTCAGGCAGAACTTTTTACTAAATCAGCGCCAATTACTGGTCTTGTCCTCACAAAACTTGACGGCACCGCAAAAGGCGGCGTAATAATTGGAATTAAATCCGAACTTTCTATACCGGTTAAGTGGATCGGTGTCGGTGAAGGTCTCAATGACTTGCGTCCATTTAATTCTAATGACTTTGCTGCTGCTCTCTTTGAAGATAAATAATTTTTTGCAACTATTGACAACTTTAAAATTATATCTTATATTTAAAATAATTCTAATTATAAGAGGTTGCAATGATGAAAGATAACAGCAAATTAATTTTAGACGTGATAAATGACAGTGATGAACATTTAACGGCAGAGCAAATTTTTTTTACACTAAAAAGTCAATCTTATAAAATTTCGTTGCCAACAGTTTATAACAATTTAAATTCACTCTATCGCAGCAGATTAATTCGCAAAATCTCTATCGAAGGACAGCCGGACAAGTATGACAAATACACGAAGCATGACCATTTAATTTGTCAGAAGTGCGGAAAAATTTCTGATTTTAATTTTAAAGATTTGACAAACTCACTCAATGAGCAGTTGACTGATTCGATAATTTCTTATGATTTGAAAGTCACATATATTTGTCAAGATTGCAAGCAAAAAGATGACTAAAATAAATTAAAATTTTTAGGAGGATTTAACGATGGATAATACTGTTGTGCAAAAAATTTCTTATGGTCTATTCGTCTTGACGGCAAAAAAAGACGGTAAAGACAACGGCTGCATTATCAACACCGTTACGCAAGTCACTGCTGAGCCGAATCAAATTACAATAGCAGTCAACAAATTGAATTACACTCATGATTTGATTGCACAAACAAAAAAATTCACCGTGTCAATTATCAGTGAAGCGGCGACTTTTGATCTTTTTAAAAGATTCGGCTTTCAGAGTGGTAAAACAGTTGATAAATTTGCCGGTTTTGATAAGGTTAAACGCACATCAAATGGCACTTTAGCTGTTACGGAAGGCACTAACTCTTATATAACTGCGAATGTCACGCAGCAAATTGACGTTGGCAGTCATACGGTCTTTTTGGCAGATGTTGTTGAAATGGAGAAGGTCAGTGATACGCCTTCTGCAACTTATGCTTACTATCATGCTAATATTAAACCAAAACCACAAGCAGTTGGCAAAAATGCTAAAGGCGAAACCATTTGGCGCTGCTCGGTCTGCGGTTATGAATACGAAGGCGAAGAATTGCCGAAAGATTTTATTTGTCCGATTTGTAAACATCCTGCGTCTGATTTTGTAAAAGTCGAAGTTGAGCCTCACAAAGGCGGTAATATTCGCAATAAATATGCAGGCACTAAAACCGAAAAGAATCTTTGGGAAGCCTTTGCCGGTGAATCTCAAGCAAGGAATAAATATACTTATTACGCTTCAGTTGCTAAAAAGAATGGTTATGAACAAATTGCGGCACTCTTTTTGAAAACCGCTGAAAACGAAAAAGAACATGCCAAACTTTGGTTTAAAGCACTTGGTGAACTTGGTCAAACACCTGAAAATCTTCAACATGCTGCCGACGGTGAGAATTTTGAGTGGACTGACATGTATATTAGAATGGCAAAAGAAGCTGACGAAGAAGGTTTCCATGAATTGGCAAAACAATTTCGCGATGTTGCTGATATTGAAAAACATCACGAAGAACGTTATCGTAAACTCCTCAAAAATATTGAAATGCGCGAAGTGTTCAAAAAGAGCGGCGTAAGCGTTTGGGAATGTCGCAACTGCGGTCATATCGTTGTTGGAACGAAGGCGCCGGAGACTTGTCCTGTTTGCTTCCACGCAAAATCCTATTTTGAAATTAATGCCGAAAATTACTAATTAACCATAAATAACTCTACTTTTAATAAATCGTCTTGCCTTTGACTTTTGCGGTTGAAGGCTATTTTTTATAAAAATTTTTAATGTTTTTAAAAAGCTGTGGAATTAAAGACTTGTAATTGGCAAATTTTATACTATAATATAATTATTTCCAAATTAAATTTAATATGAGGAGAGATAATTTAATGAAATTTCATAAAAAGGCATTGATAGCCGCACTCATTGCATTAAGTGTCAGTGTTTCCGGCTGTACAGATATTGCCGGCAATCCAATGGATACAGACGGTTCTGAACAAAATCAAGAAACAACTGTAGCTGCAAAAGACAAAAAAGATTCTGGTGAATCAAAGAAAACTACAAGTTCACCACAGGCGGCAGCTTCGCCAAAGTTGAGCGCCGCAAGAGATACTCCTGCTGTCAGAGTTGCTAAATCTGTTGGACCTGCTGTTGTTGGAATAACTAATCGTGCGGTTGCGCGTGACTTTTTTAATCGCAAAGTTGAATCAACCGGAGTCGGCAGCGGCGTTATTTTCAAGAGCGACGGCTACATTGTTACAAACAATCACGTCATTGAAGGTGCCCGTGAGTTGATTGTATCCTTAGCGGACGGCAGAACGATTAATGGTGAACTTGTCGGCGCTGACGAGATGACGGATATTGCCGTTGTTAAAGTTGACGCAAAAGATTTACCAACTGCAACATTTGGCAATTCTGATGAAGTCGTTGTCGGTGAACCTGCTATTGCTATCGGCAATCCAATGGGTCTTGAATTTCAAGGCAGCGTAACAGTTGGCGTAATCAGCGCATTGAATCGCACATTAGAACTCAGCGACAGACGTGTTAAACTTTTCCAAACTGATGCGGCGATTAGTCCAGGTAATTCCGGCGGTGCTCTCGTCAATGCGGACGGCGAAATTATTGCTATCAATTCTGCAAAACTCGCAGCAGACGGCGTTGAAGGTATGGGATTTGCAATTCCAATTAACACGGTTGAAACAATCGTTAATGAATTGCTTGAAAAAGGCTATGTAGCAAGACCTTATCTCGGTGTGACAATCTTTGACAAGCAGACTGCTGCAAGATACGGATATCAACTCACGATTGATCGCGGCGTTTACGTCTTCCAAGTTCGTCTTGACAGTCCTGCCGGTCGAATTGGTCTTGAGCGCGGTGATGTTATTTTGTCGATTGGCGGCAAAGATGTAAATTCAGTTGCAGATGTTCGCAATGAAGTTTCAGCGCATAAAGTTGGCGATAAAATTAAGTTGAAATATGAACGCAACGGCGCAGAAAGCGAAGTTGAAATCATTTTGGAAGAAATGCCGCAAACTACAAATGACGGCTGATTGAAACAGAATGAAAATAACAATATTAACAATCGGAAAACTTAAAGAAAAATATTTAACTGATGCCGTTAATGAATACTTAAAGCGCCTCAAAAGTTATGCAACAATAGAGATAATCGAATTGCCCGAACGCCGAACTGTTGACGAAGAAGGCGAAAGTATTTTATCAAGACTTCCAAAGGATTCTTGGAAATGCGTTTTAGATGTAAGCGGCGTTTCAATGTCGTCAGAAGATTTAGCACAAACAATTTCAAATTTAGCAATCAACGGTCAAAGCCATTTAACTTTTGTAATTGGCAGCGCATTCGGTTTAAGTCAAAAACTTCGTGAAGCAGCAAATTTAAAACTCAGCTTATCAAAGATGACATTTACACATCAAATGACAAGAGTTATTCTGATTGAGCAAATTTACCGTACATTTAAAATAAATCGCGGTGAAAAATATCATTGGTAGAGATTAAAAAAATTTTAGGAGAGTGTAACATGAAAATTGGAGTAATCAGCGATACGCACGGTCATGAAATGCGTTTTGCAAAGGCTTGCGAAAAGTTTTTCAGCGATGCAGATTTGATTTTACATGCCGGCGATGTTCTCTATCACGGTCCAAGAAATCCTATGCTTGAGGACTATAATCCGGCAAAACTCGCTCAACGTATCAATGAATCAAAAATTCCTATTGTTATTGCGCGTGGAAACTGTGACAGCGATGTTGACCAAAATGTTATTAACGTTCCGATTCAAGCGCCGTTTGCTTACGTTTATGCAATGAACAAACGAATTGTACTGACTCACGGCACACAATTTACTTACTGCAACAATCCTGAGCATGCCGATTGGTCAAAGATGATTGGCGAAATTTCAAAGCAGGCAAATAATTTACAGGCTGACATATTCATAACCGGACACATTCATAACAACATTTTGGAGCGTCAAGGCAATTCCATTTTGCTTAATCCAGGTTCGCCGGCTTTACCTAATCGCAGCGATAAGCGTCCAACTCTTGCGGTTATCACTGACAATAAGATTGAAATTTTTGATTTAAATACCTCTGAAGTTTTAATGAGTATGAACATCTAACAAATTAATAAAGCCTTTATCTTCTCAATGAAGTTCAAAGGCTTTTTTGTTTTAATTATCAATTCAAAATTGACAGTTTAATTTTTATCTGATAAAATGTTAGAAAATTTAATTTATTATGTTATATTTTTGCATATCATTGAGGAGGTTTCGTTGTGGAAATTAAATATGAATCGACTATTACGGCAGTAGGCAAACTTGCTCGCGAATTTCTTGATAACAACAGCAGCGTAATTCTGTTAAATGAAGGCGTTCATCCTAACCTTGCGGACATGGTGGTTGAGCATACGGTTTCCGAACTCAAGGCTGATATTGAAGTTGGCGATAAACTCAAGATTGGAAATACTGATTTTAAAGTTGTCAAAGTCGGCGATATTGCAAACAAAACTGTTCGTGAAGATGGACACTGCACACTTGTAATTAACGCCGACGGTTCAATGCCTGGTCAAATTATTGTTAAAGGTGTTATGCCGCCTCGTCTTCGTATTGGCGATAATATTAAATTCTTTAAAAAATAATTATTTCAACTTTAGTAAAATTTTATCGTTGTCGAGATAATTTTAAAAGATGCTTCCTTTTCTGTAGAAATGTTTACAACATCGTTTTTGCCTGTCGGAATTTTATCTTATTCCGGCATTTTTTGTTGTCGATCCTTCCGGAAATTAACTTCGTACAATTAGAATACAATGTTTAAAAACGTCAATATTCAATGCATTTTTAAGCGTAGTTTTAATAATCTGTTCATCTTCGTAAGAAAGTCTTGAACAAATCGCAAGTTTTGAATTGACGTTCCAGCCGTTTGAAATTAAAATTTTCGGTATTGTATGTGAATTATAATTTCCGTCAGTAAGCATGCCAATAATTTTTCCTTCTGTGAATTTTAATTCGTTGTCACTAGGTCTGCGTCCATGAAAACTAAGTAAAGTTGCATTATTCCAACTCAAAGAAAGCCTAGCGAAGGCTAATTGCATTGCGCTGATTGAAGGTATTACCTCAATTAAATTTATTGGAAATTCTCTTTTAAGTACATCTAAAATCGAATAATAACCTGGATCGCCGCTTGCCATTACAACAATGTCATTTGTTTGAATTTGTTCTTTGATGAATTTTATGACAGATAAAATATCACCGGTTATTGAGAAGGAAATTTGCTCATCAGTGGCAAAATAAGTTAATGCTCGTTTTCCGCCGACTAAAATTTTTGCAGATTTTATGGCTTTCAATGCAGCAGGTGAAATGTAATCAACGCTGCCTGGTCCAATACCTGCAACAATAATCTTGTTACTCAAAAATAATTCCCCATTTCTAATCGTGAATTTAATTTTACATTAATCAGGTGATTTTGTGTTTGAATATCAATTTATGATTAACGGATTCATCGCGGTTTTGTTGGTTACTCCATTATTCGGTCTTTTGTCAACTATGGTTGTCTCAAACAGAATGGCATTTTTCTCGGATTCATTAGGACACGGTGCATTTAGCGGAATTGCTATTGGTGTATTACTTGGCTCAAATTCTCCGCTTTTGTCACTGATAATTTTTTCGATTATCTTTGCACTGCTTATTACTTACATTAAAAATCGAACTCGAACCGGTGCAGACACAGTTATTGGCGTATTTTCATCAACGGCTATTGCTATTGGTTTAATGATAATGTCAAGCGGCGGCTCATTCAATAAATTTTCAACTTATCTTATTGGCGATTTATTGAGTATAAGCAAGTCAGATTTAATTTCACTTTCGATTGTATTTGTAATAGTTTTAATAATTTGGTCGATTCTTTTCAATAAATTGCTCGTTTTGTCAATCAATCAATCATTTGCCAAAAGTCGTGGCATTTCAACTTTTAAAATCGAAAGTATTTTTGCTTCAATTTTAGCTGTAGTCGTTGCGATTAGTATTCAATGGGTAGGAATTTTGATTATTAATTCGTTATTGGTGCTTCCTGCTGCTGCTGCAAGAAATGTAACGCATGATGTCAAACATTATCATTTAATTTCAGTTGCTGTTGCATTAATTTCTGGTTTAAGTGGTTTAATTTTGGCTTATCAATTCAACACGGCAGCCGGTGCAACAATCGTTGTTATAGCCGCATTGAT
>CAJOHI010000085.1 GCA_905234365.1 uncultured Selenomonadaceae bacterium
TTTGGAAAGTAATTTCAAGAAGTTGATGACAACCGCAAAAATTGTTCCGGCAGTCAATCAAATTGAAACACACGTTTTCCGTCAACAGTCTGCTATGAATAATTTGCTCAAAAAGTATGGAACTATTCACGAATCTTGGTCACCGCTGGCTTGCGGTAAAAATGGAATTTTTTCAAATGCCGTCTTGAAAGAAATTGCAAAATCTCATAACAAGACCATCGCTCAAATTGCTTTGAGATTCTTATATCAGCAAGAAATTCCAATTATTCCAAAATCTACTCACATTGAAAGAATGAAGGAAAATTTTGCTGTTACAGATTTCAATTTGACCGACGAAGAAATGAAAAAAATAAAATGCCTCGACGAAGACAGAAGTTTATTTGCTTGGTGGTAAGCTCAATGAAAAAGGTTTGCATAGCCCTCTTACGCAAACCTTCTTATTTATAGGGTTAAAAATACATAATAAAATTACAACAAAGTAATGTATTTTTTTTCTTTATGACGGAGATTTTTAAAGCATTCATCGCTTTTTCGGCTATCCAATTCGTACTTTCCATTAGATTGCGTATAGATTGCAAGCGTTCTTCTTTCTTGCTTTTTTAAATTCACGCTCCTCACCCTGTTCCTTTCGTTCCTGTAAAGCTAATTCATACGTCACGTATTCCAACCTCCACTTCTCGCTTGTTTTTACTTGTCTTACCGTCTTGTCTAACTCTTTCACGAATTTGTTATTGACCTGAGTCCCGCCACATAGTCTAAAAATGCTTTCACATCGGTACTCACATCATCTCGCTCGCCTACTGCATTTAAAACGATTTTCGTGACTTTGAAGACTGTTTACAGGAGAAATGTGCTCTCGAAGTCAATGCTGATTATATCGTGACAAAAAGTGCAGAACTTTTCAGTCTTCAGATTTGCATTTGAAATCTCGAAAAAATTCACATGGTGTTAAATCAACGTTGCAAAGACTTAGTAAGTTGCAGAACATTTTGACCACCAACAAATTGATAAGACATGTTATTAACAAGTTTTTTTGTGAGAAAAATCCCAAGTCCACCAATTTGTCTATCATCAGCTGAAAGATTGACATCTGGGTCAGATTTCTCAAGTGGATTATATGGAACACCAGAGTCGATGAAGGTCAATGATATCGACAAGGGCTCAACCTCTGTTTCAAGTAGGATTTTAACTAAACCAGTATTCGGCGAATAAGCATAGCTAGCAATATTGACAAAAATTTCCTCCACAACTAAGTCAAGCTGCATAAGTGTACGTTTGGAAATGTCAAACTGTTCAATGGATTTATGAATGAAAAAATTGACATCATCGAGATTATCAATAACAGCTTTAATGACCAATTCTTCTTTCATAGATTATTTCTCAATGTCAAGAAAGATGAACCCAGTCATATCAAGCACTTCCTTGACTTCATTCGATATATTTTTGATTTCCATAAAAATCTCTCCTTAAAGTTTAATAGCATTTCCAGTTTCATCAATAGGATCGAGAAGGAGGAACAGTGCACTTAAATCGACGTGGAAAATGATTTTTTGATCTTCCTCATCTTCCGAAGCACCGTTAAGTTTGTTGGTGTAGACGAGGGCAGCGGCATGACAATAGTCATTAATCTGGTCGCCGAATGGATTCATCTTCTTGCTGCAGACTGCTTCCTGGAATTTGAAGATTGTACCAATGGGGAAGTAACCCTCAACAAAAACCTTCTGCGGCAGGTAGAAGTTCTCCTCAACAAATGGAATTGGAACTTTTGAGCGGAGCAGCAAGCCCTCAAATTCTATACCTTTAACAGCCATTAATCATACCTCCTCGTTAAAATTCGATTGACAGCTTTTTGACCTTGCTGTCGATGATGTTCAAGAAGTCACTGAAGCCCGTCATATCGAGAACCTCTTTGACTTCAACTTTGACATTTTTGATTTTCATCTCGTTGCCGTTCTTGTCCATGAGCTTTTGATACTTGAGCAAGATTCTCAGACCGGCAGAGGCAATGTAGTCGAGTTTAGCCAAGTCAAAAATCAGCTCTTTCACACCTTCAAGTGATGCTTTAAGCTCCTTGTCAAGTTCCATTGCAGTAACGGCATCAAGTCTGCCGACCAATGCAACAGTCAAAGTAGTGTTTTCAAGTTGCTTTTGAATTTCCATAAAAAAATCTCCCTTACAAAAAATGTATTTTTTTATTATTTTTTCGCACATGTCTTTGATAACTTATCGTGAACTTGCTTTGTAACTTCGAGAATGTCTACCTGTTAAGTACGAATTGTTTTTTATTCATTCCTTATATCTCATTAATTTTCAATACCAACATCGTAATATCATCAGATTGCTCAGCACCGTCAACATGAGTATTTACATCCGTGCGGACAAATGCCAACAACTCCTCAATCGGTAAATTTTTATCAGAGCGATTCAAACAATTGATCAAGCGTTCCTCGCCATACAACTCATCATTTGGATTGAGTGCTTCAGTAACTCCGTCGGTGTACAAGAAAATCGAATCACCCTTGTTGAGTTTGATTGACTGCTGCTTGAAGTCTATATCTTCCATTCCTCCGAGCACAAAATTCTTAGCAACTTTGAGATATTCATAGCTGTCAGTTGCCTTATGATAAACCAACGGCGGATTGTGCCCACCATTGACAAAGGTAAATTCTCCAGTCTTAATATCAAGCATTCCCATAAAGACAGTAACAAACATCATCGCGTCATTGTTTTGGCAGAGCTGATTATTGGATAACGACATAACCGCCGCAAAGTCGTTGGGATTACTCATCGTCATTGAAAAGTTTTTAAGGATCGTTTTACTAATCATCATAAATAATGCTGCCGGAATACCTTTACCGCTGACATCAGCAATCGTCACAACCAAATGATTTTCGTCGAGGAGATAGAAGTCATAGAAATCACCACCAACCTCTTTAGCTGCATTCATCGTCGCAAAGATATTAAATTCTTTCTTATCGGGGAAAGGTGGAAATATATTTGGTAGCATGCTAGTCTGAATATTTTTGGCAACGTCCAATTCAGTGGCAATACGTTCCTTCTCGGCGGTGATCTTCGTGAGGTTGTTCATATAAGTTTTGAGCTCATCGGTCATGGCATTGAAGCAAAGTGCCAAATGCTCAATCTCGTTGCCGGTTTGAATATCCAGCTTCTTGTCAAGGTTGCCGCTTGCAATCTCACGCACACCGTCAGTCAACAGTTGAATAGGTTTGGTGAACTTGTCGGCGAGCGAACGACCGGCAAACGGTACCAGCACAATCATAATAACAAAAACCGCCAGCATTGCTAATATCATCATCTTGATTGAATTATCCAGGACGTCGACAAATTGATTTGTACTCTCCTCTATCAAATGTTTATTCGTCTTAGCGGACATCGTGACTTCTGACTCCTCAATGACTACACCAAAACTCCAATTAGTATTTTCAAGCGGAGTATAAGCCAAATAATATGACGTTCCATCAATATCTACTAAACTTAAATTTGTTTCGCCTGTTGCCATCTTCTTTGCAGTATTAGCAATTTCGATATTAGTACTATCAAACAGGCTTGGATCATCGTTAAGATTGTTGTTATAGTCAACAGATAAAGTGCCTTCAGTTTTAGGTGAGAAGAGAATTTGACCATTTTGATTGAGTATAAATCCAAAACCTGTTTCACCGATTTTAGTTTTGTTGACAATTTGACTGACATTCTCCAAAGTTCTACCTTCACCGACAACACCGGCAATTTCGCCATTTGCATTATAATAAGGTGCTGCACAGGCAATGGCAAGACCTCGACCTTGTGAATCAACAAAAACATCAGTAAAAATTAATTTTTTTTCTCTCATAACTTTCTGATACCATGGGCGTGGTCTATAGTCATTCGGCAAAGGATTATTATTAGCGTCCACTCTGGTTTCAGATATTGAATCAACAGTGATATTAAATCCACTTTCAGAGGCAACATAAGTTGATCCAATAGAAGTATCACCATAATTAAGTCTCATTTGAAAATCTTGCAAATTCGCTGTAAGCCCAACTTCGTACTGTAATGAGGCAGGATCGACATCAGCTCTGAATTGTATCTGTGGCACGATTTTCCCGGAATCTTCAATATTTGGAGGACTTACATAACGTGGCGAATAATTTTGAGGATTTTGCAAAATGGTTGTCATTTCCGTTGAAAGCATATTAACATCCCATACAAAATCATTAAATATGTAATTTACTTGTTTAGACCGTTCATGTACTAAGCCCTGCAAACTTGCAATAGAAACTTCTTTCAGAGCCTTGCTGCTGTTTTCGGCGGCTGTCGTACCAATCTCAATACCAATATCTACAGCGTTAGACTTAATATTCGTCATTCCATATATAGCAATGCCGCCTGCAACTAAAAGTGTTATGATACTACACGACAAAACCAAATATAGAACTTGTTTTCTTATTCCCATTCGTTCAATCTTCAATTTTGTACCTGCTTTCATAGCAATGATTTATATAGTTCTTCAAAAATGCAAAATGTTCAATCGCCAGCAAAGTATCAAAATGAATCGGCACTCTTGAGGGATTGTGCATTATCATAAGTTCGTGTTCACCGGCTAGCGGCTTAAATCCGGCGAAGAAATATCCGAGACTTTTTAGAGTTTCATATGCAGCAATAGCCTTTTTATCGTTGATATTTAAGAATGCATTGAACGTCTGAAAAGGTTGCTGATGTTGACTTTCAATCTCTTTGATTCTTTCGAGTAAATCAGCACCGACATTATCTATGTAGATTGAGCAATTTTGATGTACAGGATTATTCTCAACTTCAATTACACTTTTGCCTGTTAAATCTGCACCTATTGTTTTAATTTCAAACTTGACTTCAAAGGAATCATAGATTTTACTTGAAATATTTTCATGTTCAGCAGGAAGATAAAGTGTGCCGACATCATTTTTAGATACCTTGCAAGCAGTGAGAATGAAGTGATATTTAGGATTGTCGTCTTTTTTGAATGAGTGTGTGAATTTATCTGCCAACACCATTGAAAAAATAAAGCCGCAAGGTTTTAATCCCAGCCTGTCTATTGAGTGTTGTGTGATATCGTGATACATAACCAAAAGGGCATGAATGGCAGAAGCCCCCTGTAGTTTGCGTATCTGATCCATAACATATTTTATCAATGGTTCAAAGATATGATATTTTCTATAAGCCTTCAAAACAATTCCAGTTCCCATGCCGTAACACTTTTCTTGTGGCAAACTTCTCTTCATATTAAGACAAGCAACGATTTCGCCGGTGGTGAGTTCTGCAACATGAAATATAATTTTGCCTTCACGATAACGCTGAATTATTATATCTTTATCGTATAGTTCCGGTGTATGATACTTATCGCCGTACTCGTCACGAATCAGATTAACTATCGATTCTGCGTCCTTTGGTTGAAACTCACGGAACCTGACCAAAATACTGTTGCCTTCCTTATTGTAAAACTCAGTAAAATTCAATTTGTTTCCTCTTTTCTGTCAATCACCACTGTTAGATTATTTATTCCAAGCGTCGTCTTGTAGTGAATTTCGTCTGCTGCCTTGATTATCATTGCTATACCGAGTGCATCGCCCATTGCCAGCGGATCATCTTCCTGCAGCTTTTCATAGTAATCTAACGGATTGAATAATTTGCCGCCGTTTCTAATTCGCAACACTATCATTGTATCATATTTTTTCCTAATTATCAAAATCCTCACGTCCATTGTCTCATCAGTATTTTCTTCAAAACAATGATCTTTTATACTCATCATCATTTCTTCCATTGAGAGCCTGACGAGCATAATTTCTTTTTTTGTGAGGTCGTTCTGTTCGCAGAAATCAGCAATCTTTTCTACGCTGTCAACGATTGCTTCAACATTTGTCTTGACCGCGAATGAAATATAAGTACCGTCCTTTTCGGCGTGTAAATCCTGCAAGAATACTCCGCTGTAGCCTTTCTTGAAGTAATAGGGCATTGCTATCAACATAATGACGAGCGGACTGATTGAAGCTATCGTCAAACTTGCCCAAGTTGCTGACAAGCCGTAAATTGGCGTCAAAAGATATGCCGGTACGACAAGGAACAGGAATGAGCGAGAGAAGATTAAAATATTAGCCAGATTCGTAAAGCCTAATGATTGATAGTAGAAGAACATCAAAAAGCAGCAGACCGAAGGCGGCAAACTGAAAGCAAATATAAATGCAGCTTCTGAGGCTACTATTAATTTTTCACTCTCATATATTCCGAAGAACATACAAATTTCAGTTGGGAATATCATTATAGCAGCCATTAATATCAAAATCAATGTCATTCCCAAGACGTGTGCTCTTTTTTCGATTCGTCGTACACTTACAGTGTCAAGTTCTTTTGTGAAGACGCCAACGAATGCCGATGTAGCCTGCGCGAGACCGGACAGAATCACCAGCGAAAAATTCTCCAGCGCAGAAAATACAGAGAAGGCGGCAAGTCCAACACTCCCCGCCGCTGCAACAATTATTCTGTTCATTATTGCCAATCTAAAAAAAGACAACAGATTATTTAGGGCTTGCGGTGTGCCAAGTTTCATTAACTTCAGTGCAGATTTGATATTAAATGAGTGAGTAAGCGTGAAGGAATCGCGCAACAGTTCTCTCAAGCCAAAAAATGAAATACCCGTATTTGCTATCACTGTGCCAAGTGCTATACCCTTTAGACCAAGATCAAAAACTGTGATGAAGAACAAATCCAGTATAATATTTGCCACAGCCATTACCAAAAACATCGTCGTGAGCAGCTTGAGTTTGCCGGTCAGTTTGAAGAAATTGAAAGGCATATACATCATCGCTGTTCCAAAGCCACCAATCAC